>JBJTMZ010000130.1:0-5534 GCA_046073805.1 Aquirufa sp. | reverse complement strand
ATATCTCGAGATGTTCTGAATTCACTTCAAGCTTCAGCTGGAGTTCAGTATGGTATGAATGAACGGAACTTGACAAAATTTGCACGTCTCTCCTATCAGGCTTGGTTTCCTATCATTGATTTTAATTTTCAATCGGCAGATCGTAAAACACAATTATACATTGATAATAAACGTCCATTGGATAGTCTTCGAACGGATGAATGGAAGCAAACCACGTGGGATATTGGCTATCGAATACCGCTAAATCTAACTCATAGCGCTTATATTGAAAACCTACAGTTCGGATCGAATTTGGGTTTCCTACAGGTTCAAGGTTATGATTTGACCAAACGCTATTATTCTGAGCCTTTTAATGGCAATTATCAATTTTTAAAACATCAATTGGTTTACAGCAAGTTGTTGAGTAAAAGCCTTTGGGATGTTCAGAGTAGAAAAGGTTTCGTATTTCGCGCAAATTGGAATGGAACGATTTTCAATCAAAGTTTGAATGGTGAGCTTTGGAATTTACAGGCACAACTATTTTTACCGGGTTTATTTAAGCACGATGGAGTTTCGTTTCGATATGCCTTCCAACAAGAATCTGCTGGGAATTACCGATTTGCGAGTTCGGTCAACTTCCCAAGAGGTTATCTTTATACATCATTCAATCAGCTTTCTACGATGGGGTTAGATTATCGTTTTCCAATTTCAAACACAAATATTAATTTGGGACGATTAATTTACATTACCCGTTTAAAGGGAAATATGTTTGGCGATTTGGGAATGGGTAAAGATAATTCGGAGTCGACCACACAATCTTTTCATTCATTCGGTGTAGATTTGTCGGCCCAGTTTCATGCCTTACGTTTTTCACAAGAGTTTGAATTAGGTGTTCGCACGATGTATTTGTCGGCAAGTAAATCGTGGGTATTTGTGCCATTAGTAATAGACATAGGATTTTGATCAAGCAGTTTGTTTTCGTATTAGTTTCCGCAATTCTACTTTTATCCTGTGATAAAGCACAAGATACGAAAGGGGAAACAATACCAGCGCCACAAGAATTTTCTAAGTCTCAAAATCCTGCGTTTACGGTATCCTATCTATCGAAGCTCCTTGAAAATCAGGATGGTGCTAATCTTTATTATTTAAGGGCCAAGGCTTATTATGATTTACGGGCCTATCAAAAAGCGGAAGATGACATTGAAAATGCGTTGAATAAAGTTCCTGGAGATATTGATTTTTTATTTTTGTCGGCAAAAATTAAAAGCAAATTAGGATTACTCGATGAGGCGATGGAGGATGCCAAATTGGTGGAATCGAGTGGTTTAGCCTTATCGAATTTATATGTTTTATTAGCTGAGTTGCATTTCCAATTACATGAAAAGCGAATAGCACTTTCTTATTTAACTAAAAGCCAGAAAGCCGGCATTCCCCAAAGTGAAATAATTTATTTTCAGTTTTTATCGAGGCAGGTACGTTCTGATAGTTTAGGTGCTTTGGGATCGATTGAATTTAGGCAAGTGGATCATCCGGAATTAGCTCATGCGTATTTTTCGTATCAAATAGGTCGTTTGCCTAATATCCAATACCAGAAAAATATTCTATCTGAGCTAAAAAAATACCCATTGGATCCTTATTTGATGATGTCTTGGGGGGACTTTTTGGTACATGTTAGTCAATTTGTTCAGGCTGAAAAAGTATACAATCAAGTACTTACTTGGCTCCCAAGAAATCCGAATGTTCGATTGCGAATGGCCCGATTTTACCTAACGCGAAAAAAGTATGATTTAGCGGATCAACAGCTGGATCAAATTAAAGCGACTTACCTAGCCAAAGAAGTCCTTTATCTAAGAGCCTTAATTCGTTTTAATGCAGGCCAAAAAGATAGAACCATCGCGCTACTCGATTCGGCGAGAAAATTATATGGAAACGATGCACGAATGATGAGTTTATATGATCGTGTCAATGGGAAGAAATTGGATTCCACTCAAGTGAAAGTTGATTCTACCCGATTAACCACACCTTAATTTTTAGTTTAAATCAATTAAATGCGGGTAAATTCTTACCTTTGCAAAAATTTTTTTCTATGATAAAAATATCTTTTCCTGACGGTCAGGTTCGTGAGTTTGAAAAAGGTGTTACCCCTATGGATATTGCTTTGTCAATTTCTGAAGGATTAGCACGTAATGTGTTGGCAGCTAAATTGAATGATGAGGTAGTTGATGCCTCAACACCAATTGATTCAGATGCTAGCGTGCAGTTGTTGACCTGGAATGATACGGAGGGTAAAAAGACATTTTGGCATTCATCTGCTCACTTAATGGCAGAAGCTATCGAAGCTCTATATCCGGGTACAAAATTTGGTATTGGACCGGCTATCGAGAATGGATTTTATTATGACATTGATTTAGGAGGTAAGGAATTTGGTTCAGATCAATTCAAGGAGATTGAGGATAAGATGGTTGAACTTGCTCGTCAGAAGAGTGAGTACATGCGTAAATCTGTTTCAAAAGCAGATGCGATTGCCTATTTCAAGGAGAAAAATGACGAATATAAGCTTGAGCTAATAGATGGCTTAGAGGATGGAAAAATTACGTTTTATACACAAGGTAACTTTACGGATTTATGTAGAGGGCCTCATATTCCAAGTACCGGGTTTATTAAGTCGGTGAAATTACTTAGCGTCGCTGGAGCCTATTGGCGTGGAGATGAGACGCGAAAGCAAATGACGCGGATTTATGCTATTACCTTCCCGAAGGCAAAAGAATTAGAAGAGTATTTGTTTCTTTTGGAAGAAGCTAAGCGCCGCGATCACCGTAAGCTTGGTAAGGAATTAGAATTGTTCGCTTTCTCGGAAAAAGTGGGTATGGGTCTCCCCTTGTGGTTACCGAAGGGTACTATTTTGCGGGAGCGTTTAGAGAATTTCTTGAAGCGTGCGCAGGTTCGAGCGGGATATTCTCCGGTTGTAACGCCACATATTGCGAGTAAGGAATTGTATGTGACTTCAGGGCACTATGCGAAGTACGGCAAGGATTCGTTTCAGCCAATTCATACGCCGGATGAGGGGGAAGAATATTTATTGAAACCCATGAACTGTCCGCATCACTGTGAGATCTATAAGACTAAACCGCGTTCATACAAGGATTTGCCTTTGCGTTTAGCGGAATTTGGTACGGTTTATCGTTATGAGCAGTCGGGTGAATTACATGGATTAACTCGTGTGCGTGGTTTTACGCAAGATGATGCGCATATTTTCTGTCGGCCAGACCAAGTCGAGGAAGAATTCATGAAGGTTATTGACCTCGTACTTTATGTATTCAAGGCCTTAGGGTTTAATGAATATTCGGCTCAAGTTTCCTTGCGTGATCGTGAGAATCGGGAGAAGTACATTGGAAACGATGAGGATTGGGATCGTGCGGAACAGGCGATTATTAAGACAGCTGAACTGAAAGGATTGCCAACGGTGGTTGAATATGGTGAGGCGGCCTTCTATGGTCCGAAGTTGGACTTCATGGTTCGCGACGCCCTGGGCCGTAAATGGCAGTTGGGAACTATTCAAGTCGATTATCAATTACCGCAACGATTTGAATTGGAATATACGGGTTCAGATAATCAAAAACACCGTCCTGTGATGATTCACCGCGCACCGTTTGGTTCTTTGGAGCGTTTTGTCGCTATTTTGATTGAGAATACAGCAGGTAATTTCCCGTTGTGGTTGTCGCCGGATCAATTAGCCGTTTTGCCAATCTCGGAGAAATATGAGGATTATGCAAACGAAGTTTATTTGCGTCTTCAGGAGCGTGATTTACGTGGATATGTGGATCATCGCAATGAAAAGATGGGACGTAAGATTCGCGATGCGGAAGTGGGAAAGGTTCCTTTTATGATAATTGTCGGCGAAAAAGAGCAAGCAGAGGGAATGGTGAGTATTCGTAAAAAGGGTGAAGGGGATTTGGGTATGATGACGTTGGATGCTTTTATGGCGTTAGCGGGTGAGGAAATTAACCAACATTCGTATTCGTCTTAGAAAAAACTGATTATTTAAGCGCTTGGCGGACATTTGTTTGCAATTGCGCGCTTTTTAAATTAGCTTCGAAGTGATTTTTATTTAAACCAAAATATAATTTATGGCTTTACGCCCCAACAACAATTACCGAGGAAATAAACGAGAAGAGGAACCTTATCGTATTAATCAACTGATTCGTGGAGTTGAAGAAGTTCGATTAGTAGGTGAAAACATTGAGATTGGAGTATATCCGTTTGCGAAGGCATTGGCTATTGCAGAATCACAAAACCTAGATTTAGTTGAAATCTCGCCGAAAGCGGTCCCTCCTGTTTGTAAGGTAATTGATTATGCGAAGTTTAAGTACGATCAAAAGAAGAAACAAAAAGAGATCAAGGCGAATGCTACAAAGACGGTCATTAAAGAAATCCGTTTTGGTCCGAACACAGATGAGCATGATTTCAATTTCAAGTTGAAGCATGCGGTTAATTTTCTTAAAGAAGGCGCTAAGGTTAAGGCTTACGTTCATTTCGTGGGTCGTACCATTGTTTTCAAAGAGCGTGGAGAAATGTTGCTATTAAACTTCGCGAAGGGTTTGGAAGATGTGGGTAAACCCGATGATATGCCTAAGTTGGAAGGTAAGCGTATGAGCATCATCTTCTCCCCTAAAGTTGCCAAGAAATAATTTTTATATTCGGGTGGAATTTTGAGGTAATTTCATTACTTTTGCATTCCAATTTTTACATTTAATAATTTTAAGAATGCCAAAAATTAAAACCAACTCTGGAGCCAAGAAGCGCTTCAAAGTAACGGGAACTGGTAAAATTAAGCGTAAGCACGCTTTTCATAGCCATATCCTTACTAAAAAAACCACGAAACAAAAGCGTAATTTAGTTCACGCTACGTTAGTTTCACCAGCTGATATGGATCGCGTTAACTTAATGTTAGGTCTTTAATTATCAGTTTAGTTATTGTTAAACCAGAAAGAAGGCCTTAAAGTAATCGATTGATTCGCCTCATTTCAAAAAACAAAAAATTATGCCAAGAAGTGTCAATCACGTAGCCTCAAGAGCTAGAAGAAAGAAAATCCTTAAGTTAGCGAAAGGATTCTATGGTCGCGGAAAAAACGTTTGGACTGTAGCCAAAAACAAAGTAGAGAAAGGTTTGCAATATGCATACCGTGATCGTAAAGTTAAGAAAAGAGATTTTCGTGGACTTTGGATTCAGCGTATTAACGCAGCCGTTCGTCAAGAAGGTTTATCTTATTCAGCGTTCATGGGTAAATATAACAAGTCTGGAATGGCGATGAACCGTAAGGTTTTAGCTGATTTAGCAATGAATCACCCAGAAGCTTTCAAAGCAGTTGTCAAAAAACTTGCTTAATTAGCAAAGGAAAGTCCCGAATCATTCGGGACTTTTTTTTTATCCCCTATCTTTGTTATCAAATCGTATAACATTGAAAAAGCCCATTTATTTCGATTATGCAGCCACCACTCCGGTTCACCCTCAGGTGATCGAAGCCATGATGCCTTATTTTTCGGAAGAATTTGGG
>JBJTMZ010000129.1:0-3098 GCA_046073805.1 Aquirufa sp. | reverse complement strand
CGCCAGCGCAGCCCGCGCGCCGGGTCTGGTCAAGGTGAAATGACGCGGTGTGCAATCGCCACATAGGCCGGTATGCCAAACAGAATATTGAGCGGCAGCGTGACGGCCAGTGACATGCCGAAATACAGCGGCGCGCTGGCTTCCGGCATTGCGGTGCGCAGTACCGCCGGCACCGCAATGTAAGAGGCACTGGCGGCAAGGACCGAGAACACAAAACGGTTCGCCTCATTGCTGGTGATGTATTGGCTGAAATAAGCCGTCAATACACCATTGATGAGAGGGATGATGATACCAAAGCCGATTAAAAACGCCCCTTGCTTTCGGAAGGCTGAGAAGCGGCTGGCGGCAACCATTCCCATGTCCAGTAAATAAATGGCCAAGAAACCTTTGAAAATGTCCGTGGTAAAGTGTTTGATACCGGCAGTTTGGTTGGAGTCAGACACAAAACCAATCAACAAGCTACCAAAGATCATCAAGACACTGCCGTTGGTCAGGGAGTGTTTTAGGGCCGACTTCCAAGGCATCTTTTGGCTGCTTTTCTCCGAGCGATCTTGAAAGAGATTCATTAAAATAACGCCCATGATGATTGCGGGGAATTCCATGGAGGCCATGACGGCGACCATTTCGCCGCCAACTTGCATTTTGTTCATTTCCAACAAGGCTACGGCGGTGACGAAAGTTACCGCACTGACGGAACCATAGGAAGAGGCGATGGCTCCGGCATCATAGGAATTGAGCTTGGTTTTTAAGATAAAAAAAGAGTAGATCGGTATAAGTGTTGCCAGAAAAAAGCCAAACAAAAGGTGGGCAAGAACATCGCTGGTGATACCCGTAACGGCGAGTTCGGAACCGCCGTTGAAACCGATGGAAAAAAGCAGATATAGTGCGATAAATCCTTTGGAAGCCGCAGGAATTTCAAGGTCGCTTTTGACCACTTTGGCCACGACGCCCAATAAGAAAAATAAGAGTGTTGGATTGGTTAAATTGAAAATGAGTAATTCGAAGTTGTTCATAAATTTAATTAATAAGTGGATTGGGATACTTTTATAAAATTCAATGAAACGAAGACTAATAGCGCAGAGAATGTCTTATCCCAAATCGGGTCGGATTGCGAAAACTTGATACCCAGAAGTCCAATGATACAGAATAAATGAAGGGAAAGAAGGGCAATTCGTTTGATTGTATTTTTCTCCATTTTTATAATTTTTACAAAATAAATAGTTCGGCTTTGATAATTTTTATTTAAGTTTATTATACGATACATCATGATTATTTATGAATTATACCCTAAATCAATTACAGATCTATTTAAAGGTGGTTCAGACTTTGAGCATCACCAAGGCGGCAGAGGAGTTAAACTTGACCCAGCCAGCCGTTTCCATTCAGGTGAAAAATTTTCAGGCTCAATTCGAAATTCCCTTGATTGAGATCATCGGGAAGAAGATTTATGTGACCGATTTTGGGATGGAAATCGCCAAGTCGGCCGAAAGTATCATCGACCAAGTCTACGCCATCAATTACAAAACGATGGCGTTTAAAGATCAGCTCTTGGGTCGGTTGAAGATTTCGGTGGTTTCGACGGGTAAGTATGTGATGCCTTATTTTTTAACGGATTTCTTGAGAACGAATCCGGGTGTGGAGATCAGTATTGATGTGACCAACCGGGAAAAGGTCATTTATAGTTTAGAGAATAATGAAGTGGATTTCAGTTTAATCTCCACGAACCTAGAAAGCCCGAGTTTTGAATACATCGACATCTTGGAGAACCAATTATACTTGGTGGGAAATACCCAAACAGCGGCTTTAAAACCGACATTTTCACCTTATGCCTTTACCAAAGAATTACCTTTAATTTTCCGAGAAAACGGCTCCGGAACACGAAAAATTATGGAGGGATTCTTAAAGAAGAAGGGAATTCAAACCTTGAAAAAAATAGAATTGATGTCGAACGAGGCGGTTAAGCAAGCTATTATGGCGGGTTTAGGTTATTCGATCATGCCGATGTACGGGATCAAGAATGAATTAAAAAATGGCCAATTGGCTATCATTCCCTTTGATGGCTTGCCGATAAAGACCTCTTGGAAACTGATTTGGCATAAAGAAAAAAGCCCATCCCCGGTGGCCAAGGCCTTCTTGAATTATGTCAAGGAGGAAAAAGATGCCATCAGACAAAAACATTTTGAATAAATAAAGCCAGGCAAAACTGCCTGGCTTTATCTGTACAACCCTTTTTCATTAATTAAATTACTCAAACGTAACCTGTCTGTTCATTGTTAACGACACAAACTTAAACAGGCCAAATCATTAAAAAAAATTAATTTCGTTATGATAATTATAAACGAAATTTATGTTTCTAAGCGCTTACCTTCAAGGTTGATCCTGAAATTTCGATCGCTAATTTGCTTAATCCCTTCGGGGCTGGGCCCTGTAAACGATCTCCCGCCGAATTGAATGTTGACCCATGTGCCGGGCATAAGAAAGACGAGGTGCTTGCATTGTACTCGACCGTCGCTCCTGCGTGCGGGCAAACGGACGAAAATGCCACAAAACTTGCTGCTGTATTTCCGCTTGCGGTGCGAATGACGATAAAGCCACTCTTCGCAACAAAGGTATTGACCGATTTTAATTCTGTATCTAGGTTAACGGTAAAACCAGAGGATGTCCCGGGATTATTCACCATGCTCGGCGCGCCGCTATCTTCTTTGGAACAGGCGCTTGCCAGGCAAGCAATGCAGGCCACCGAAATAGGTCCTGCAAGGGTCGATAAAAATTCGCCACGTTTCATAAGCATCTGATTTATAGTGAAGTGCAGATGCTAAACTCCAATTAATCGAAAAGGTTTAGGTTAACGCGAAAAAAGATATTCGTGTCGTTTAATCCAGGTTGAGGTTCCTTCAAAAAGCACATCCTTGATAAGCTGGTATCGATTAGGGGAAATGTGATAGGTCTGTCGAATTCGCGCCGGTTTTTGATCATTCCCATCCCGACCCTGGCGCTCGGTCACCAAGGTAAAATCTCCGGGGGCACGTTGGTTGAAAGAAACGATTTGGCCATCTCCAAATTGTTGGTTTGTGATGTATAGCGTATCTGAACTATTT
>JBJTMZ010000128.1:0-2553 GCA_046073805.1 Aquirufa sp. | reverse complement strand
AACATCAAATCATGCGATCCGCTCTCTATGATTTCAATGGGTGCCTGGTAATGTTTGGCAGTTTGTTGGAATTCATCCACGCTTATAAGTCCATCTGCGGAACCACCAATGACCATCACCGGACAATCGATGCGATGCCTCACCGGGATAAATAGCCCCAAATACGCCCAAAAAGATTCGGCGCAGAGTTTGGGTTTGTAGACTTCCAACAAGGGGTTGTCGTTGAAAAAGAGTTTGGCGTATTTCTGACAGGCCTTCAGCAGATTACCTTGCAGCAAATAAGGAATCGCGCCCGGATAGTGGAAAAGCGTTCGTAAACTCGGGAACAACACCCCGCTCGGAGGAACGGAGGCAAGCAAGATGGCCTTTTTCGCCTTACCCGTCTTCAAATAGCGTTGCACAATCATCCCACCCATGGAATGGCCGATCAGAATGGGAGGGCTGTCGAGTTTGTCCACGAATGCGCCCAAGGCTTTAACATAATCGTTAACACTATACGATATTGCTTTTGAACTGCCCATTTCCTCATGCCCCGGCAGATTGATCGCCAAACAAGTATAGCCTTTGGCCTCAAAATAAGGAATGAATTTTTCCTCCCAGCACCAAGCGCCGTGACTCATTCCATGCACGAAAACGAGGGTTTCCTTCATGCGACCGGCGTTTTGCTCACGTAGTTTTTGGGAAGATGCTTCTTCAACTGGCCCACGAATAAATGAAAGTCGACCGTTATCGTATGCCGCGGCGTTTTAATCTGATTCAAGTGCGGATGTGTCACCTCCCTTTGGCATAATTCCGCGATATTCTTTGGCCGTTGCCAAAGTCCCTTAATCGCCCGCGCCACAATCTTGCTCTGCAATTCCGCCCCCGGCCATATACATCCCAAGGGCTGGAACATGCCCACAAAAAACAAATTCTCGTATTTTTCATGCAGCATCTTCAAATACAAGGGCACATCCCCCTCGCTGTAATTCAAGAAGCTCTTCTCAAAGAAGGGATGCTCCAAAATATAGCCCGTGCAGGCAATCACCACATCAAATTCCTCCTTCGTGCCATCCTTGAAATGCACCATCTTCCCCTCAAAATGATCGATGTCCCCCTTCGGAAACACCTTGCCATGCCGCAGTTTGTACAACAATTCATCATTGATCGTCGGGTGCGTCCCCGTGATCGCATGCTCCGGTTCAGGTAGCCCATAGTTCTTATTCGGTCCTGCGAAAATCTTGACGGTGAGCTCCGACAAGAAGAACTTGAGTTTCGTGGGTAAAAAGGCCATCGTGGAGGCCACGACGTCACTCGGTTTGCCAAAGAGGAATTTGGGGACGATGCGGTAGCCGCGGCGCCAACTGATGCTTGTCTTTTGACTGACCCGACTCGTTTCCACCGCCACGTCACAGGCGGAATTTCCTCCACCAATGACCAAAACCTTTTGGCCGCGGAAGGGTTCCGCTTTCTTGTAATCGTGCGAGTGCATGAATTTTCCGGTGAATTCACCCGGATATGAAGGCATGCGCGGCAACCAGTGGTGGCCGTTGCAGACCACTAAATGGCTGAAACGCTCGGTTTTGCTTTGGCCCTCATGTTCGGTCACGACGGTCCATTGGCCATCCTCATCTAATGTACAGGATTTGACCAAGGTATTAAACTGTATGTAGGGCAGGAGCTTAAAATGCTCCGCATAGCCTTGAAAATATCGCCTTAATTGGTCGTGTGAGGGATAATCCGGAATGCCCTTTTCGAAATCATCGAAAGTAAAATCCTCGTATTGCGACAGGGTTTTGGAGCTGATGATATGTGTCGTTTCAAACACGCTGGAATGTCCTACCTTTTCATTGTAGATCCAGTTGCCCCCCACTTGGTTGTTGAGGTCGTAGCAACGAACATCCAGTCCCTGATCGATTAAATTCTTAACCGCAGTAATCCCGGAGGGCCCTGCGCCAATTACACAAACTTTAGTCATTTAGCTAGATACGTTTTGTTCAAATATAGCAAAATGCCAAAATAATCCTCGGATTTTAATAATTTAAGCGTTCACAAAATTTAGGATATGGACCCATTTAATCTTAATCGCTTTCTCGAAGCCCAAGAAAGCAGCTACGCCCAAGCATTAAGCGAGATTCAAGCCGGTCGGAAAGAAAGCCACTGGATCTGGTACATCTTTCCGCAATTAGCCGGATTAGGCTATTCACACAATGCTATTTACTATGGAATTAGTGGGGTAGAGGAGGCGCAGGCTTATTTGGAACATCCGGTTCTCGGGCCTCGTTTGATTGAAATTACACGTGCCCTTTTGAAACATAAAGATCAAGACATCGAGCAAATGTTAGGTTCCATCGATGCGATGAAATGCCGGTCTTGCATGGAATTATTTCAAGCCTTGCCGGGCGCGGATCCGGTGTTTGGAGAGGTATTAAATCATTATTATGCGGCATAAAAAAACCAGGCATCTATTGATAACCTGGTTTCTTGTCTTTCTTTTCTAATTTCTTCTCTTTCGCTGTTTTCGCGGGCTCCTTCTTGTCCGCCTTCTTGGAATTCATGCCTTTGGCCATGGTA
>JBJTMZ010000127.1:0-4210 GCA_046073805.1 Aquirufa sp. | reverse complement strand
GTTGATGGGTATTTTACTCCCCAAATACTCCGCTCGACAAATAACGATCCCCTCGGTCGCAAATAATGCATACGATGTGTCCTTCCTCGATTTCATGAGCTAAACGCACACTCGCTGTTACGGATCCTCCACTACTCATCCCACCGAATACGCCTTCTATTTTTGCCATTCGGCGCGTCATCTCGGTAGCATCCTCTTCCGAAATATCCATAATTCTGTCGACACGCTCGGGTTGTTAGATTTTTGGTCGGTAAGCCTCCGGCCAACGGCGTATTCCGGGAATTTTGGAACCCTCAGTCGGCTGACATCCCACAATTTGAATCGCCGGATTTTGCTCCTTGAGGTACATGGATGTTCCCATGATCGTTCCGGTAGTGCCCATGGAACTCACGAAGTGTGTTATTTTCCCTTCCGTATCTCGGTAGATTTCAGGACCGGTGGTTTTATAATGAGCTAAATAATTATCCGGATTTTCGAATTGATTCAACAAGACGTAATTGCCAGATGCAGCCTTTTCAATCGCATAATCCCGAGCGGATTCAATGCTCTCTGTCAGCGTAACTTTAGCACCAAAGGCCTCCATGGTTAGAACTCGCTCTCGAGTCGAGTTGGCTGGCATCGCCAATTCAATATTCAAATCATATAAACGCGCAATCATGGCCAAGGCAATCCCCGTATTTCCGGACGTCGCCTCGATTAATTGCATCCCTGGCTTGATTTCACCTCGCAAAAGCGCGCCCTCAATCATGTTTTTGGCCGCGCGGTCCTTGACAGAACCGCCCGGGTTATTGCCTTCCAACTTCCCTAACAGGCGAACTTTGGGATTGTTGTGTAACTTATTCAAATCGACGAGGGGTGTGTTCCCCACTAAATCCAGTAATGCGGCCATCTTACTCTTGAATGATTTTTTGATTTTCTTGGTGATAGATTTTCGTGTTTGGGGCTACACTGCGTGTCAGCCAAACGTTTCCGCCAATCACAGAATTTGCTCCTACGATGGTGTCACCACCTAAAATGGTAGCTCCGGAATAAATGACCACACCGTTTTCGATGCTCGGGTGGCGTTTGGTGGAGGCCATGGACTTATCGACCGACAAGGCTCCTAAGGTTACTCCTTGATATATTTTCACATGCTCTCCAATGACGCAAGTTTCTCCGATAACAATTCCGGTTCCATGATCCATGAAAAAATATTGACCGATTTGCGCTCCGGGGTGAATGTCAATACCCGTTTTGGAGTGGGCATATTCCGTTAAGATACGAGGAAGTAAAGGCACTTTTTCTTGATGTAAGCCGTGTGCTAAACGGTAAAAAGCTAGTGTGTAAAATCCAGGATAGGTACGAATTACCTCATAATCCGTGGTTGCCGCAGGATCCCCGTTCACCATGGCTTCTACATCTGTAAGCAAGACCTCATAGATTCCAGGTATCCGTGCCATGTAGCGTGAGGTGATATTTTGTGGGGTATCTGGAAGAACATCAGACATATCATGCAGAAGGCTTTCCAAGCCCGTTTCAATTCCTTCCCAAACAGATTTTAGCTCATCGATTTGACGGACTTGACGGCGCGCTTGCTCTGGGAAAAGCGCCAAAATAATTTTGGTGAAAAGCTTTTTGATATCGGACGTTGCCGGAAAGGAACGTGTGTTCGCATGGCGTCCGACCAATTCTTGCAGAAATTTTTCAGGTAACATAGGCGTATTTTATAGGCTGTTGTGGCAAAGTGGATGCGCTAAAACGGCGTCCGCTTGTTCTTGGGTATTCAAAGTATTTAGCTCAAGTCGGGCAATCTGTTCCTTCATTCGTTTTTCCAAGCCATGCACATAGGCTTTATCATAATAATGAAGCGTGAGCGCTGCGACTTGCGTAAAATCATTATTTTCAAGTGCTATCATCGCATTTTTGTAGTGATCCCCGCCTAAGCGTTTTTTAATCTTTCCGACTGCTCGTTCCAATTCAGCTTTGGGATAATGTGCATATACCTCTACTAAATAGGGCAAACGGAATTGCGCATCAATGTCCAAAAACAAGACTGGTGCAGCGCGTAGCTGGGTATAAAGGCCCAAGGGCATATACACCTGTCCAATATTTCTACTCTCATCCTCAATCCAGATCGGTTTTTGGTAATCCATCTTCCGAAGTTGGGCAACCACTTCATTCTCAAATTGCTCACTCGTCGGCTGGGGCGCTAAGCCTAAATGCCCAAATGCCGAACCTCGGTGGTGTGCGATGCCTTCTAGGTCAATCACTTGCACCCCGCGTTTTTGCATTTCGAGTAAGATGTCCGTTTTCCCGCTCCCCGTTTTTCCGCCCAAAACACGGAACGGAATTTCGCGCTCAAATTCGCTGAGCACATAATTGCGGTAGGCTTTATAGCCACCAATAAGCGTTTTTACTTGAATGCCAGCTGTTTCAAAAAGCCATGCCATGCTTCCGGATCGCATTCCTCCCCGCCAGCAATGGACTAAAATGGTATTGTCTATGGCAAGCTTTTTTACTTCTTTGACCCATTTAGCGAGTTTGGGACCGACAATTTCGAGACCTAGTTCGATGGCTTCATCTTTGCCAATTTGCTTATAGGTCGTCCCTACTCTAGCTCGCTCCTCGTTATTGAAAATTGGAAAAGAAATCGCACCGGGGATATGGGCACGCTCAAACTCCCCGGGTGAACGAACATCCAAGATGGGATAAGTTTGCGCGGCATCTAAAAATGCCTACGGGTTTAGTTTTTCAGGCATTTTTTTCGGGTAAATAAAAGACGAAAAGCTCGAATTTTAAGGGGTCTAATAGCGGATAAAGCTCCTGAATAAAATCAGGATATGGCAAGGCAAATTCCAAGAAATTGGTGTGACGTTCTTGCCATGTCCCTGCCGGAAATAACTTTTGTTTTAACGCTTGAATTTGGCCAAGGCCTACCGCTTGATTTCGCTCTTCCGCCTTTCGCATTTTTTTGCTTAGGCGTTCGAGCCCTTTTTGCCAACGGGTTTCTTCGGCTAAAACAGATGCCTCAAGCGTCTCGTCGATGGCCTGCGCTTTTTGGGCAATTTTACCCATTAGGGTCGATAAGCGCTCTTGTTCAGCACCTAGGTCAAGACTATGTTGCGTATGTTTGTCGACGAATTTTTGCCTCAAATCGCGCTCATCCTGGAAGATTTCAGGAATACTTAATTCTAATTTTTCCAGTCTTGCGGCCTCTATTGGAGGAATAACCACTCCAAAATTACGAGGCAATAAAATCGGGAATGGAATTTGATGCAGGTCGAAAATACCTTTCAATTGAAACCAATAAGCTACTTCTGCCGCACCCCCTAAGTAGGCCAGATTAGGTAAAATGCACTCTTGATAGACAGGACGTAAAACCACATTCGGGCTAAATCGTTCCGGATGATTTTGGAGCTCTACTTTTAATTCCGACTCACTAAATCTTATCGACTGATTCAGGACTCGATAATGCTCGTCTTGCTTTTCGATCCGCTCCCGAAGACCATCCTGCATGTAGAATAGATTGATTTCACGCGCATGAATCTGCGGGCTAAATCCCAATTCCTCAAGTTTTTTATTTGCTTGATTTACACAGGCTAGGTGCGTATTATCAAACAAATCTGCTTCCATCACAGGGGTAAATAGTTTCTTCAAGCGGACATCGTCAGCATCCAGACAAACCAATCCCTCTTTCCCGAAAATAGCATGCATGTATTTGCGCACCGCTTCAGAAAGCGTTGTCGAATCGGAATAACATTCCTTGAAATAGGGCAATTCCGTAGGTAATTCTTTCCAAATGTCCTCAAAGCCTGCTAAGTTGAATCGGCCGACGGGGCCTTTTTGGTCGGTATTCCATTGAATTTTTTTCCCGAAGAGGTGCAGGTGATTGATTTCGTCCCAGTCGTGATCCTCAGATGCCATCCAATAAACAGGCACAAAATGATAGTTGGGGTAGGTCTTCTTTAAATTTCGTGCTAAATGAATCGTTGAAACAATCTTGAAAATCACGTAAAGTGGCCCTGTCAACAAGTTTAATTGATGCCCCGTGGTAACCGTGAAAGTTTTTTCGTCTGCTAATTGATTAAAGTCAGGCGCATCGCTAATGGCTTGGTATTGGTCTTTTAATACCTCAACTAATACGGATCGATTAACTGATTTTTTTGAATCGATCTGTTGCTGGAACGAAGATAGCTCAGGTGTATTTCCGTACAGCGATTTTAGCGCTTCA
>JBJTMZ010000126.1:0-7248 GCA_046073805.1 Aquirufa sp. | reverse complement strand
TGGCCCATATCCCCCAAAGCACCCCCATCGTAATCCCAGTAACCGCGGAAGGTTTGATGGGTCCGGTGGACGTTGTAGGGTTTATAAGGAGCAGGCCCTAACCAAGCATCGTAATCCAATTCCGGTGGAACCGGCTGTGGCGTCAAATCCGTCTTCCCTACCCAGTAAAACTTCCAATCAAATCCCGTATGCTTGCTGACCGTGAATTTTAAGGGCCAACCCAGTAATCCTGAATCGACTAATTTCTTCATCGGTTTCACGGGACAATTCAATCCATAAAAATTTCCTTCGAAACGAAACCAAGTGTTCAAACGGAAAATCCGTCCGTGTTGCTGGATCGCCTCTTTTAGCTTTTGTCCTTCCCCAATCGTACGTGTCATCGGTTTTTCGCACCATACATCTTTCCCAGCACGGGCAGCGTCGGCTGCCATAATTCCATGCCAATGCGGAGGAGTGGCTACGTGAACGATATCCACCTCGGGCAATTGAATCATCTCACGATAATCCGAGAAGGCTTTCACCCCTTTCTCAACTTTATCTAAACCGAGTTGGAGATTTTTTTTATCGACATCACACAAAGCAACCACACGCGTACCGGCATATGGAATATGCCCACGGCCCATGCCACCCGTTCCGATGATCGCTTTGGTAAGTTGGTCTGATGGCGCAATAAAGCCTTTTCCGAGTACATGACGTGGCACAATACTAAATGCCGCGAGGGATAGGACGGATTGTCCAAGGAATTTTCTTCTGGAGACTGACATAATTGAATAGGTTTGAAAATAAATATAAGAAATATTTAGTTAATCCTAATCCGGCCACCTACCTGTAAGGCTTTTGTTTTGAACCGTTTATTCCTTCGAACCAACGCGTCAATAGTCAGTTTATATCGCTTCGCGATGCTATAAAAGCTTTCTCCTTTTTTTACTCGATGATACAATATTTCAACTGGGGGAGAAATTAGTGTATCCTTGTTGAGACTATCCCCAACTATTTTACGAACCAATGCGATAGCCTGTACCTCAACCCGCGTTTTAAGATTGCTTAGATCCCAATTAGGCTGCAATTGTCCCAGCAGGGCCAACATAAATAAGTCGGCCTGTAATTCATACCCCGCCTTATTCAGATGTAATTTATCCTTTAAAAAATAGTTGTGCTCAATCCAAGCTTGGTAGGAACCAAAACCACCCATCACCTTATTCAAATCATAGAATGCGCTTTTTATTTGTGATAGTCCTTGAATCACCTCGACTTGCTTGGGCGGAATTCGGTTTTGGCTCCGTGTATCTGGCGGGCTAGTGAGCAGGATGGCTACGGAAGGCAATATTTGTCGAATTTCATCCAAAAAACGTGAAATCTGTTTGACATAAACGGGGGATTCAAAATTCGCATTGTATGCCTCATTGGTACCGTAGGAGAAAATCAGTAAATCCGGATTTAATAATTTCAATTGCTCCTTCCAATGTGGCGTGCGAAATATCAAATGTGAGAATTGGGCACCCGCTACACCTAGTGCGTGATAGGCCAATGAACCTTTGGAATTGAGCAATTCGATGCCATGTAATTGAAAGGATTGTTCTAGGCTATCTTTTTTTAGCAGCTTTAATTCAAATTGTTCAAATCGGTTTTTCGCAACAAAATGAGCAACACCCATTTTAGTACCCATCTGAGTAAAATTCAACAGGTGGAAATTATCCCCCAAATCTGGAAAAAAAGATAAACTATCCGAATTAAACCAAACCTTCACTCCATCATAATTAGCCTTCGAGTCTCGCAGTTGGAAAGAAATCGATGCCGCGGAATCCTTTGTCATAACGGAATACCCCGTAAGGCCAAGGTCTATTTTGGGATTGGCTGAGAGAATCTTATCCCCTATCCAGATTCCGTTGGCTTTGGATTTGAACCAAGGCCCATCGACACTCTTGGCCATGGAATAGGGAAAGCTAATTCCCGTTCCCATTAGTGGTACATGTGCTGCGAAAACATCCCGAATCTGTTTCGCAAAATGCCCTATTTGAATATGCGAATCACCGATATGAACAATTCGAAAGGGTCGGCTCCCGATGGAATTTTTTAATTGTAAAAAAGCCTGATCTTCGTTGATCTGATTACAAGGCAGACAAATGACGGTAGAATCTGTTTGTCCTAGCGCTGCATAAAAACCCAGAAGAAAGAAAAGCAGCTTTCTCAAAATTGAAAATAGATAAAGGGTTGAACAACTTCGTCCTTAAATTGAATAATTACTTGCAAGGCAATTAACAGAAAAAATATCCAAAAAAATGACGGTATGTAATACAATCGTTCGATGCTCCACTGCTTGAACTTTTGTGGTATCATGACAATTGTCATTACCGCCAATAATAGCACCGAAATTTCAAATCGGGAATACCAGAAGCCCGCAAAATCTTGCCATTGGGAATGATAGGCGATTCGATTAATGATCTCAAGCGCTGAAGGGAAGTCGGCCGCCCGGAAAAAAATCCAACAAAAAGACACAAAAAGAAAAGTCGATAGCCACCCCAAACCGCTAATCAACCAATGATCCGGTATTTTATTCTTAATCAACTTATGAAAACCGAGGGCTAATCCATGTGCGGCACCCCAGAAAACAAATTTCCAACTCGCGCCGTGCCAGAAACCACCAATCAACATGGTTATCAATAAAAATAAATAGGTATTGAACTCCCCTTTACGATTCCCACCTAGAGGAATATAGACATAATCCCGAAGCCAAGAGGAAAGTGATATGTGCCACTTTCGCCAAAAAACAGTAATGTTTGTCGAATTATACGGATTATCAAAGTTCTCTTTCAATCGGTATCCCACTAATAAGGCTAAACCTATAGCGATGTCTGAATAACCTGAGAAATCAAAATAGATTTGAAAGGTGTAAGCAAAGACACCGAGTAAATTTTCTCCTCCCGTATAAAATCCGGGCTGCTCGAAAACCATGTCGACGTACTTAGCTAGGTAATCCGCGATGAATAATTTCTTAATCAGACCCAAGAGGATGCGGACAAAACTTTCCTTGAACACAAATGCATTCGGACGCGTGGGATGATTGACCTGACCCAAGAAATCACTCGCTCGAACAATGGGACCTGCGACTAAATGCGGAAAAAAGGTCATGTAAAACGCATAGTCTAGAAAGTTAGCGGACGCACTAATTTGACCCCGGTATACGTCAACCAAGTAAGAAATCGATTGAAATGTGTAAAACGAAATACCAATCGGAAGAAATAAATCGACGAATTCAAAATGTGTCAACAAGAGAAAATTCGTATTCTCGATAAAGAAATTGGCATATTTAAAATAAAGCAGAAACGACAGACTGAATAGAATCGAAATGGTTACGAGTAGTTTTTTAGAGAAGCCTTCCGATTTCTGAATCCATTGGGCAAAAACGTAATCACAGGTGACTTGGGTCAGAAAAAGCGCCAAAAATGGACCACTCGATTTATAGTAAAAGAACAAACTAAAGGCTACCAAATAAAGCTTACGAACGATATTCCAGTCGAAAAGCAGCGCATAAAAAAAGACAAAAACACCAAACACCAAGAGAAAGGAATACTCCGTAAAAAACCAAGGTTCCTTGGTGGAATACAAAAACAGATCCCGTAAAATCTGCTCGAAAGGAATTCCTTTCAAAACCTCAATAACCTCGATATTCTGCAGCATTCAATATAATTGTTCTGTATTTTTTAGGATAGCCCGAACGAGCGGGCGGTAACATTTTGATTTTCCAGCGAGCGGAAGTCTGAACCCAATTGGCAATATAACTCATCCAAATGCGATAACCATTGAGCGATGGATGCCGACCATCATCTCCTTTCGGCAAAACCATCGTTTTGGAAGAAAAGAAAGCCGCTGAATCCGCCGCAGCCCGAAAAGCGTCAGTGACTACAAAATCCTGGCCCCAATTCGTCGGACCAATCCATGAATATGGAACATGCTTAATCCTTTTTTGAAACATTCTAGCTAACGCGCGCCGATTAGCGAAATCACGGGCGAGCACTTCATTCAGCCCGAACAAAACAAAAATATAGGTGGGTTTGTATCTCGAAATAATTTTGGAAATCGTATCTCCTCGAGCAAAATTCATCGAGGTGGCGGAGTACCATTCAACTGTCGCGACTAATTTATGGCCATTGCTCCGACAATAATCGTTGAGCACATTTTTCATCCCACCTGCTTCTGAATCCCCAATCAGCAAAATCCGATGATGGGTAGAATCACTCATAGTAGAGTCGGGAAGCACAGGAGCCGCAACAGAAAACATTTCATCCTGGCTTGTTGTATCCAACTTAGATTTAGGAGTTTCTGGAATGGAATCTGTGGTTGCCGGAATTTGCTCCACCATCGCAGAAGTATCGATGGATAAAGTATCCAAAAAGGGTTCCTCAACGATACTCGCACCTCCAATTTTCTTCAATTCGACGCCTCCAATCATGAGCGTTTCGGAGGAATAACTATACAAAAAAAGCAAGGAGACGACAGCCACAAAACACAGACCAGCCCACGCTAAATATCCCTTATTCGATTTCATTAAAAATACTACTTCAAAGACGCGATACCCCGCTTCACTAATTTAATCCAAACTTTTCGATTTCTCGCATAATTCGCCTTAGCTAGCGCTTTTATCCAAACTTTTGCGTCTGGATTTCCCTTCAATTTCTCATAAAAATTTTTGCGTGCCACAACCTCACAAAAAGCGACTATCCCATCTTCCGGCTTATCAAAATAAAGATAACTGGTCTTTCGAGCTTTCGAATATTTACCGCGTAAGCCAAAATAATTATTCAGTCGTTTTGCTTTTTGAGTTGTACCAAACCCAGACTCACACATACCTATTCCCAAGATTAAATCAGCAGGGATTTGGTAATGCAGTGCCACAGAATCCACAAATTTTTGATACTTCGCAACGTTCTCCTTGGGAGTTGACCAAGCAAAAAGTGGACACAAAAAACAGACGACTAAAAGGGACTTTCTCATGGTTTACTCGTTAACGTTCGGGATTTTGATTTTATCACCTTCCTTGAGTAGATCCTTTTCGGTCAACTTATTATACTTTAACAATTCCGTGATTTTAATCTTATATTTCTTCGAAAGGCTATAGTAGGTCTCCCCTTTCTGAACAATTATGTCCGAGGAATTCTCTTGTTTATTCTTCTTGGATTCCTTCTTTTCCTCGGTCTTTTGTTCCTTCTCCTTAAGCTTACCCAAGCGCGCAGTTAGTAATAGCGAATCTTTCGATAGACTCGTATTTGCCAACAAGGTATCTATCTTCACAATCGCTTTGGAAACCTTAGGCTTACTTTCCACATATACCCGTTTCAAGTTCTTATCAAAAATTTCAACGTCCATCAATTTGTCCGTCGAAATCTGATCTTTCTCAAATTAATAAAGCCAATCATACATTTGATTCGAATAAAATACAAGGGCAAAATCCCCATGTCCATAATTGGGAAAGCTCGAAAAGCGCGTCAAATTATTGTCACAGCAACTCAGAATGGCATTATAGACCTTTTCCGACTCATAATGAGGTACGGCCGTATCATTCTTCCCATGCATAATCCACAAGGGAACTTTCGCCAAGGATTCCGCCATTTTCACATTTCCACCACCACACATGGCCATAGCTGCAGCAACCTCGTCGGGATAGGTTCCCACAAAATCCATCGCACCATATCCGCCAAGACTCATCCCTACCACATACACACGGCATTTGTCGGTCGCATAATTAGCATGCACATAATCCAAAATCGACTTTAATTTCGAAGGAGACCAGGATTGTCCATGAGGAACTTGGGGGGCAATCACATAGGCATCAACCTGGCGGCCTCGATGTAAAATATCATCGATAATGCCGTATTGTTTGACCCGATTCAGGTTATTCCCCGACAAGCTTCTACCATGTAAAAACAATATCACAGGCTTGATTTGCTGACCCTTCGTTTGTGGTTTATGTAGGAGAAAATTATACGTATCCGCTAAATGCGTCACCGAAAGAACCTCTTGCGCCTCGACATTGAATCTGATATGACAAAAAAACAAAAATAATAAAACGCTAAAAAACCTCATTAAGCTGATTTCAATTATACAATTTCGGCATCAAGAAGAACAATTTTCCAATGGCCTTCCACCCGCATGAACGCTATTACAACGAACGCCTTGATCATTTTGGTATAATAAATCAGTTCTGATTTTCAACCAAAAGGAAGACAAGTTAGTCAAAAACTGATTCTTTCCCGACGAATTTTTTCGCTTTTGCCTGAACGACTAATGAAGCACAACGGTTAAACTTCTGGCACCATGCGCACCAATTACGAGCGATTGCTCAATATCTGCGGTCTTGGAAGGACCCGCTAAAAATAAACCAAATCCCGAATCAACTTTTCCCAGTTCCTCATAAGCGGCATGCATGTGGGGAACTATTTTTTTAACATGTATCACCAAATGTTGACAAATAAATGGCGCCACCCGATGTGGCAAGGCCTCCTCTTTTAACCAGATCGCCCCATTCTCCGCCACACCAAATTCCCCATCGATCTCCAATACCTCTACTTCCTCCAAACTCAATCCGTCCATGGTCTTATCATAACGTCTTTGTCCTGGGAACAAGTCCTCCAATTCTTTCTGCGCCACGACCCGCGCACCCACCACTTCCAAAGAGGCACGAAAATCAAATTCAATCGAAGCCCCCCGAAAAACGCCAGGATGCTCCACCTTTTCCAAGAGCTTAATCTTATTCAATATGTCATTTCGTGCGCTCATCGTTTCTGATACCATTCTTGAAAACTTTGCTTAGGTGCCTCCGGCATCTCCCGTTGCTTATACCAAGGATTTAACCGCGTATTCAACAATCCAGCGAATCGTCTTAGCAACGAACCTCCGAATCGATACAAGGCCGGGCGAGCCAATACAAAAGCCATCAATTTCATCCCAATCGATTTCGAAGCCGGCGCTAATCCCTCCGCCATCAAATCCTGACGCCAAAACCACAATTGCTCATGGATATTGATTTTCACCGGACACACATTCGAACAAGACCCGCACAAGGTACTCGCAAATGGCAAATCCACATTCGCTTTCTTAGCGATATTCGGTGCGAGAATCGACCCAATAGGACCTGCCACGGGTTGGTGATAACTATGCCCCCCACTCCTGCGATACACCGGACAAGTATTAAAACAAGCCGCACAACGAATACACTTCAAAGAATTCTTGTATTTCGGATCGGCCAATTGA
>JBJTMZ010000125.1:0-2775 GCA_046073805.1 Aquirufa sp. | reverse complement strand
CGCTCCATGATTGCCCAAGGCTCCGGAAAAATCATCTTTACGGCCTCATTATTGAGTTTTCAAGGCGGAATTAATGTACCGGGTTATGCGGCTAGCAAAGGCGGTGTCGCGCGTTTGACGATGGCCTTGGCCAACGAATGGGCGAGCAAGGGGATTAATGTCAATGCCATTGCACCGGGTTATATCTCAACCGATAATACAACGGCTTTGCGGGAAGACAAGGAGCGTAGTGCCTCTATCTTAGGTCGGATCCCCGCAGGTCGTTGGGGCGAACCAAACGATTTCAAGGGCCCTGTGGTTTTCTTGGCATCGGATGCCGCGAAATATGTGCATGGCACGATCTTGACCGTGGATGGCGGATGGATGGGAAGGTAGTTAAGAGTTAAGAACTAAGAGTTAAGAACTAAGAGTTAAGAACTAAGAGTTAAGAACTGTGAGTTATGCGGTAAGATTAAAACCTAAATTATTTAACTTTCGCTTGAAGACTAGTAACGGGTTACTGACAACTGGTTACTGAAAACTGATAAACCTATGAAAAAAATAATCCTATTGGCACTCTTGATGCCATTGTCGGTTTTTGCGCAAAAAATCGATGTGAATAAGCAATTTAAATTAGCGGAGCAGCAGTACCAACGGATGTTGACCGATCACCCGGATACCTCTGTCACGGTTCACTCCGCAAATCATGATGGAACCTATCGCAACATGCCATCGAAATGGTGGTGTTCTGGATTTTTCCCGGGAGGTTTGTGGCAATTATATGAGCGTTCGAAAGATCCGCAATGGGAGAAAGCAGCTCGTTTATGGACAGCCGCGGTGGAGAAGGAACAGTTCAATACGGGAACCCATGATTTGGGCTTTATGATGTATGATTCTTTTGGTCAGGAATTGCGTTTGACGAAAGACCCTCATGCCAAACAAGTTTTGATTCAATCCGCGAAGTCATTGGCAACCCGTTTTGATCCCAATATCGGATTGATTAAATCTTGGAATAGTTTTAAGGGAGGTTACAAATATCCTGTGATTATCGATAATATGATGAACTTGGAATTGTTGTTCTGGGCATCGCGTGAAACGGGTGATCCGCGTTACCGTCAAATCGCGATTACGCATGCGGACAATACGATGAAGCACCATTTCCGTCCCGATAATTCGAGTTACCACGTGATTTTGTACGATGTAGATGGAAAGGTTTTGGCCAAAAAACAGCATCAAGGCTATGTTGACGAATCTTGTTGGACCCGTGGTCATGCCTGGGCCATGTACGGATATGTGGAAATGTATCGCAACACCAAGGACAAAAAGTATTTAGATTTTGCACAAAAGATTTCAGATTACTATTTGAATCATCCGAATTTACCGGCCGACAAGGTTCCTTATTGGGATTTTTATGCGCCGAATATTCCGAACGAGGAGCGTGATGCATCAGCAGGCGCGATTGCGGCATCAGCCTTGTTGGAATTAAGTACCTATTCCGGAGAAAAAGGCAAGCGTTATTATGCCGATGCCGTGAAGATGTTGGAGTCCTTGTCGACACCCGCTTATCGCGCAGCCTTGGGTGAAAATAACAATTTCTTGATTAAGCATTGCGTCGGAGCAAAGTCCTTAGGTTCAGAGATTGATGTGCCTTTAATCTATGCAGATTATTACTATTTGGAGGGCTTGTTGCGTTACGAGCGAATGAATAAAAAATAGTGTGAAATTTGGGCTTTGGCAAGCGAAAAAGGTTTGCCAAAGCTATCCAAAATACGTACATTTGTGGCTTCATTTTTTATCAAGCCCCATGTCGTTAAAGAAAATTCAATCAGCCTTAATTTCAGTTTATTACAAAGACGGTTTAGCACCGATTATTCAAGAACTACACAAGAACGGAGTAACGCTTTATTCAACCGGAGGGACTCAATCCTTCATTGAAGAATTAGGTATTCCGGTAATCGCTGTGGAGGACTTGACGGGTTATCCATCCATTTTTGGCGGTCGGGTAAAAACCCTGCACCCCAAAGTATTTGGTGGTATCTTACACCGTCGTGACTTGGCTTCGGATGTCGAGGTTGCCAAGCAATACGAAATTCCTGCTTTGGATTTAGTGATGGTGGATTTGTATCCTTTTGAGGAGACCGTTGCTTCGGGTGCGTCGGATGAGGATATTATTGAGAAAATTGACATCGGGGGTATTTCCTTGATTCGTGGGGGAGCGAAAAATTTCAATGATGTATTAATCGTTTCATCGCGTGAGCAGTATGCGGAAGTATCATCGATTTTCGCGGCTCATGGATCTACATCCACAACGCTTGAAGAGCGTAGACGTTTTGCGCAGAAGGCATTTGCCGTTTCATCGCACTACGATGGAGCGATCCAACGTTATTTTGCGGGAGAGTCGGCCGATTTAGCGAATTACACCAGCTTGCCTGCGAATGGCTTGCGTTATGGCGAGAATCCTCACCAACAGGGTACATTCTATGGGGATTTAGCAGCCTTGTTTGATAAATTACACGGGAAGGAGTTGTCGTACAACAACCTGGTTGATGTGGACGCTTGCATTACGTTGTTAGATGAATTTGAGGAAACGGCTTTCGTGATTATCAAGCACATGAATGCATGTGGTGTAGCGACAGGTCAAACCGTGAAAGAGGCCTACGATAAGGCCCTGTCTTGTGATCCTGTATCGGCGTTTGGTGGTGTTTTAGCGACAAACAACGAAGTGGACAAGGCGGCTGCGGAATCTATTAATCCTTTATTCTGTGAGATTTTGATTGCTCCGTCATTTACGGAGGA
>JBJTMZ010000124.1:0-6746 GCA_046073805.1 Aquirufa sp. | reverse complement strand
CTAAATCAATTAAACTATGGGAAATAATTCACGGAGAGACTTTCTAAAAAAGGCCGGTTTGGCAGCGGGAAGTTTTTACATTGTTCCGAGGCATGTATTGGGTAAGGGCTTTACGGCTCCTTCCGACAAGTTAAACATTATGGGTATTGGTGCTGGCGGTAAAGGCCAAAGCGATATCATGAACTCATTTAACAAAGGCAAGGAAAACATCGTTGCTTTGGTAGATGTGGATGATCGCCGCGCAGTTCAGTCGCGGAAGGATTTCCCGAAAGCGAATTATTACCGTGATTTCCGTAAGGCATTGGATGCTGAAGGAGATAAGGTTGATGCGGTGATTGTTTCGACACCGGACCACACGCACACCACGATTGCCATGGAAGCGATGCGTCGCAAGAAGCACGTCTATGTTCAAAAGCCCTTGACGCATGATATTTACGAAGCCCGTATGATGACGGAGAAAGCGCGTGAAATGAAAGTCGTGACCCAAATGGGTAACCAGGGTTCTTCGGGTGATGGTGTTCGTCAAATGATTGAGTGGTTTGATGGCGGTGTGATTGGTAAAGTATCGGAAGTATTGGTTTGGACGAATCGTCCGGTTTGGCCACAAGGAATTTCTTATCCAGCAGCTGGACATCCTGTACCGGCGGAATTGGATTGGGATTTGTGGTTAGGACCATCAAAATATCGTGAATTTAATCCGGCATTTGTTCCATTTAAATGGCGTGGATGGTGGGATTATGGTACAGGTGCTTTAGGCGACATGGGATGTCACTTATTAGATCCTCCATTTAAAGTATTGGGAATTCGTGACGCCTTGAACGTAGAATGTTCGGTTGGGTCTGTCTTCTTGACGGATTGGGTTCCTGAGTGGATTCCAGAAGGATGTCCTCCATCATCGATGGTAACCTTGAATTATGGACCATCTGCTAAAAACAAGTCGAACGTGAAGTTGACCTGGTTTGATGGCGGTCTTCGTGCTCCACATCCTGCAGGAATTCCTGCAACGGAAATTATTGGGGATCCAGACGGAACCAATGGCGTGATTTTGATCGGTTCGAAAGGAATCATGACTTGCGGTACGTATGGTATGTATCCAAAGGTATTCAAGGATGGAAAGCGTGTGGATGAAGCAGATCTTCCAAAAGCTAAATTACCTCGCGTTGAGGGCGGTGCAAATGGCCACAATACGCAATGGGTTGAGGCTTGTAAAGCAGGCTTTGGCAACATGGAAGTTAGTTCTCCATTTGATTACGCAGGTCCATTTACCGAGTCGGTATTGATGGGCAACTTAGCCATTCGTTCGTACATGTTGCGCGAAGGCGAAGGCCGAAATGCAAAGTACATTGGACGTCAGCAATTAGAGTGGGATGCGGCGAATATGCGCATTACCAACTTTGAAGCGGCCAATCAATTCGTGAAACGCGAATACCGCGCGGGTTGGACAATGTAATGATCAATTACCTGATAAATTGAAAAGACGGGAGTTCTCTCCCGTCTTTTTTTTTATTTTTGTTAAAATATTCATCCATGCAATTAAGCGCTACCGAAGCAACTCAAGTTTTCCAACAAGTCGAATCGTTCATCCTTGAAAACGGATATACAATTGTCGACCATGATTTCACCAGACCCTGGGGTGGTTTTTTTGTCTTAGATGAAAGCCAAGCGGCGCAATTCGCGTCCCAGTTTTTCCCGGGAATATCCTTGGATTCCATTCAAATTACCCAAAAGCTGAGCCCTAAGTTTTTAGTAGTTGCTCCCAATAAACGCCTTTCTTGGCAATACCATTTTCGTCGCGCTGAATTATGGTCAGTGAGTTCTGGACCCATTGGTGTCGTTATTTCTGATACCGATGAACAATCCGAGCCAGGAATTTATCAGGTCAACGATATCATTACGTTGCCCGTGGGTCAGCGCCATCGCCTTTTGGGTTTAGATCAATGGGGCGTGGTTGCAGAGATCTGGCAACATACGGATGCGGCTAACCCATCCGATGAATCGGACATCGTTCGATTGCAAGATGACTTCGGCCGTTAATCGATTTAACAAACCGTTCATCTAAAAATAATCCAAGAAAACTTTGTAGTCTTAAAAAGTTTCCATAGTTTTGCTACCCACTTCATCCAGTGAGCTAGCAAATGAAATCGCGCATTTTAGAAAAAGGAACCCAATTATTCTTTCGTTACGGCGTCAAGTCGGTAACGATGGACGCGATTGCAGCGGAATTGGGAATTTCTAAAAAAACGATTTATCAACATTTTCCAGATAAAGACGCCATGGTCCTTCAGGTCGTGGATGCGTTCATCGAAAAGGATGAAGTGAAATGGGATGAGCTAGATAAGCAGTATCCGAACGTCATCGAGAAGATGTTCAAGTCCTTCGAAATGGTGAAGGAGATGTTGACGCAAATGAACCCCCGTTTGCTTTTTGAGATCGAAAAATATTTTCCGAAAGCTTACGCGCGTTTTAGGGAATATAACGAACGAGGTATTCACGAACACCTTGTTTTGGATTTCAAAAAAGGTATGCAGTTTGGCTATTTCCGAAAAGACATCGACGTGGAATTACTTGCCCGCTTACGTATGGCCGAAGTAGGTCTTGTCTTTAACCCTGATTTTTACCCTGAAAACAAATTATCGCTTTTCGAAACTCAAATGATACTCATGGATATTTTCATGCGGGGCATTTTGACCGAGAAAGGCTTAGTTCTATACAATTCATACCAAAACAACCCTCAAATATGATCCGCCTAAGAAAAATCTATGCCGGTCTATTTTTACTCAGCTCCTTGAGCATGAGCGCGCAATCCTTCAGCTTAAAAGAAGCCGTGGATTATGCTGTTGTACATCATGTACAGGTAAAAAATAGCCAGATCGACTTGCAAAATGCAAGCGCAAAAATCAATGAGATCAGAGCCATTGGCCTACCTCAAGTGAATGCTTCTGTTGGTTATGGTAACTCGTTGATTTTACAACGTGTTTTCATTCCCGCTAACCTCTTCAATCCCGCCGCCAAGCCCGGAGAATTAATCGCTGCGAAGTTTGGTGTGACTAATTCGGGTTCTACGAGTGTGGGTGTCAACCAACTCCTTTTCGATGGTACCTATTTATTAGGATTGAAGGCATCGGAAGTTTACAAAGATTTGTCCGTCAAAAACCTAACACAATCCAAGCAACAAGTTGCGGAGAATGTGACGAAGGCATATTACGGAATTTTGGTCAACGAAAAACGCCTTTCTATTTTACAAGCTAACGTCGGCCGATTAGATACCTTGTTGAAGGAAACAAGGGCGCTTAATGCACAAGGTTTTGTTGAAAAAATTGACGTTCAACGTTTGGAAGTGCAGGCCAATAACTTGCGTACGGAATTGGAAAATGTCTACCGACTTCAGGAGTTGAGCTATTCGCTTTTGAAATTCCAGATGGGTTATCCGATGGAAACACCAATCCGCCTAGCAGAAACATTGGAGCAAATCGAATTGAGTCATCGATTATTAGAAGACCAAGATGTGCCCTTCAACTACGGAAATCGTATCGAATATTCCATATTGAAAACGCAAGAAAGTTTAGCGGAACTTGATTTGAAAAGTATCAAAGCGGGCTATTTGCCTCGCTTGGTAGCTGGAGCCAATTATGGTTACAATGCGGGAGCGAACAGCTTTGGCGATCTCGTATCAAATCCTTGGTTCGATAATGCGACCATTAGTTTTGGTATTCAAATTCCAATTTTCGACGGATACTCGAAAAAATACAAGGCGATTCAATCCGCTAATAACCTTCAAAAAGTTCGCCAAAGTTTTGACTTGTTGAAATCGTCGATCGACTTACAACGTAGCCAGTCAATTATCTCCTTGAAAAATGCCTTGGAGTCTTTGAAAGAACAAAAAGCAAATCTTGATTTAGCCAACGAAATTTCGCGCGTTACTCGCGTGAAATACACCCAAGGGGTCGGTTCAAACTTAGAAGTCTTGAATGCCGAGACATCCATCAAAGAATCACAGGCAAATTACTTTACTGCACTCTACAATGCCCTAATCGCCAAAGTAGAACTTGCAAAATCAAACGGAACTCTATACTCAGAATAATACGAACATGAAAAAAATAACTATCCTCCTAAGTGCCATCATCTTATTTGCTGCATGCAATAAGTCGGCCGACAAAAAAACGGAATTGGCCAAGCTAAAATCAGAAGCCAAAGAAATTAACGCAAAAATCGCTGCCTTGGAAAAGGAATTAGGCGCGGGAAAAGAATCAGCATCCACGAAAGTGATCGCGGTAACGGTTACTCCAATTGCTCCATTGACTTTCAAACACTTCGTGGAAGCACAAGGAAATGTGGTAGCTGAAAATACCGTATTGGTTAGCCCTCAAACGGGTGGAATGATTGTTAGCTTGCCGGTGGTGGCGGGCCAACAAGTATCAAAAGGCCAATTGATTGCTACTTTGGACAACAGCATCTTGAAGGAGTCAATGGAAGAGGTGAAACACCAATTGGATTTGGCGAAGACCTTGTTTGAGAAGCAAAAAACGCTTTGGGATCAGCAAATTGGAACCGAAGTTCAGTATTTGAGCGCGAAGTCTAACAAGGAATCCTTGGAGAAGCGTTTGGTAACGTTACGCGCTCAATTAGGAATGTCACGCGTGGTGGCTCCGATTTCGGGAACGATTGAACTTGTTCGTCAAAAGGCGGGTGAGATGGCTGCTCCAGGCATGCCAATCGTTCAAATCGTTAATTTGGGCAACTTGAAAATCTCGGCTAAAATCGCGGATTCTTATGTAGGTTCTGTGAAGCAAGGAGATCCAATCGCGATCAAATTCCCAGATATCAACAAAGAAATTACGGCGCGTATTTCCTTGGTTTCGAAAATGGTGAACCCATTGACGCGTACGTTTGATATCGAAGCTCGTATACCAAACGCTGGTGGCGACTTGAAGCCAAATCAATTGGCTGTTATCAATATCAATGACTTGTCAAAAGCAAATGCGTTGGTCGTTGATGAAAACATCATCCAGAAAACAGAAAAAGGAAGTCTAGTGTACGTTGCCGTAACTGAAAATGGGAAGAAAGTAGCGAAGGCTCGTGTGATTACCATCGGTTTGACCTACAATGGTCAGGCGGAAGTAGCCAGCGGTTTGCAAGCTGGCGATTTAATCATTACACAAGGCTACCAAGATTTAGTGGACGGACAAGCTATTTCATTCTAAATCAACCATGGAGAAGAATTTAAAGAACGAGCAACTGCCCGAGGGGAAAGGCTTGATTTATAATATGGTCGGCTGGTTAGGCCAAAACCGAACCACCGTTTACATTTTTACCTTTATCATTTTTGTCGCAGGTTTGGGAATCTATTCCAGCCTACCGAAAGAGCAATTTCCAGATATCGTCGTACCGCAAATGGTCGTTCAGACCGTTTATGCAGGAACTACGCCCGCGGACATTGAGAACACGATTAACAAACCGATTGAAAAGCAATTGAAGTCGGTAACAGGTATCAAAAGTGTGAAATCGAATGCACTTCAAGATATCTCCGTGATCATCGTCGAGTTTAATACAGACGTCTCTGTACCTGTTGCCAAACAACGCGTGCAAGATGCTGTCGATAAGGCGAAAAACGATTTGCCAAAAGATTTAACGCGTGATCCGTCTGTGGCGGAGGTGAACTTCTCGGAGTTCCCGATCATGAACATCAACATTGCCGGAGATTACCCCTTGGACAAGTTGAAGAAATACGCCGAAGATTTACAAGACGAGATCGAGGGTATGCCTGAAATCACGCGTGTGGATATCGTAGGTGCTTTGAAGCGTGAGATTCAAGTGAACTTGGATTTATATAAAATGCAGAGTTATGGCTTGACGTTTTATGACATCCAACAAGCTGTTCAGGGCGAAAACGTGAACATTTCTGGTGGTGATCTTGACGTGAATGGCGTTCGTCGTTCATTGCGTGTAGTCGGAGAATTTAAGTCGGTGGATCAATTAGCCAACCTAATGGTCGGCTCATCCACGGGTGCGCGAGTGCGTTTGAAAGACGTGGCGGATGTCCGTGATGGATTTGAAGAGAAGCAAGATTTTGCGCGCTTGGATAATAAGTCCGTAATTACTTTGAATGTGATTAAGCGAAGTGGGGCCAACTTAATCAATGCGGCTGACCGCATCGAAAAGACGATCGAAGAATATCGCGAGTCGCGTTTCCCTGCAGGTTTGGTGGTTTCCATCACCGCTGACCAGTCGGAGCGTACGCGTGGTGACTTGGCGGATTTGATCAACACGGTTATCCTCGGATTTATCTTCGTGGTTATCGTATTGATGTTCTTTATGGGTGTTCGCGATGCGGCATTCGTGGGGCTTTCCGTTCCATTGTCGGCCCTATTGACTTTCTTATTCATGCCGGGTCTCGACTTTACCTTGAACACGATCGTATTGTTCGCGTTCCTATTAGGATTGGGAATTGTGGTGGATGATGCGATTGTGGTTATTGAGAATGCACACCGATTATTCAATAACTTTAAGAAATTGACGATCACAGAGGCAGTTAAATTAGCAGCTTCGGAGGTGTTCGTTCCGGTATTGACGGGTACGTTGACTACGATCTCTCCGTTTTTGCCCTTGTTATTCTGGCCGGGCATTGTGGGTGAGTTCATGAAGTTCTTGCCGATTACCTTAATCATTACCTTGTTTGCGTCCTTGTTTGTGGCATATGTGATGAACCCGGTATTTGCGGTGTCATTCATGAAGCGTCACGATGAAGA
>JBJTMZ010000123.1:0-3081 GCA_046073805.1 Aquirufa sp. | reverse complement strand
CCTTTAATCCGGTGCCTGAAGGCGTGGATGCCAAATTGGTCAAAGGTGGCCAGGCTAATTTATGGTCGGAGCAATTGTTCAACTACCGCCATCTTCAGTACATGACCTATCCACGTTCATTTGCCATAGCCGAGGCATTATGGTCGGAACCTGCAAACCGCAACTGGGATAATTTTGTAGGCCGCGTAGAAGCACACATGGCTCGTTTTGATGTTGCGCAAAAGAAGTATGCCCCAAGTATGTTTGAGCCGATTATTGAGGTGAAACGGAATGAGGTAGGTGAATTAATGGTTCAATTAAGTACCGAAATTTCCGGTTTAACGATTCATTACAGCTTTGATCATTCTTTCCCGGATCAATTTTATCCGATGGCTTCAGGACCCGTTTTGGTACCGAAAGATGCAACCGTAATGAAGATTGTCACCTATCGCGGTGATAAAGCGATGGGACGTACGATCGATTTGACTGTAACTGACATGATTAAACGCGCAAAATAATGATGAAGAAAATACTTGTTCTCCTATTCATTTCTTTTGCAGCTACGGCGCAAAGCAATTTTGAGAAAAAGACTTTTGAGACAAAAGATGGGCAGGTTTTGCCTTATCAAATCCTTTTACCCAAGGATTATAAACCCGGGAAGAAATATCCTTTGGTTGTAGTCTTGCATGGTGCAGGGGAGCGGGGCACCGACAATGAAGCACAGATGAAATACGGGAAAAGCGTATTTTTGGATTCCTTGAATCGAATCAATTACCAAGCCATTGTTATTTTTCCGCAGTGTCCCAAAGAATCCTATTGGTCTTCTGTGAAGATTAATCGGTCAACAGTCCCAACAACCTTTATTTTTGATTATTCGGCACCAATCAATTGGCCATTGCAAGCGGTGATCGATTTGGTGAAATCGATGAAACACGATAAACATCGGACTTACATCATGGGGCTTTCTATGGGAGGTATGGGTACGATGGAAGCGGTTTCTCGTTTTCCTAAGATGTTTGCCGCAGCCAATCCCATTTGTGGTGGGGCCGATTTAAGTTATGTCGCTAAATATGCCAAACGTGTTCCACTTTGGGTACATCATGGTGACGCGGATATCGTCGTTCCCGTACGCCATTCACGCGAATTAGTGAAGGCTGTTCAGGATTTAGGTATCGATATTAAGTATTCGGAATATGCAGGAGTGAATCACAATTCGTGGGAAAATGCCTTCAAACAAGCTGATTTATTGCCTTGGTTATTCAGTCATCGTAAATGATTTTAAATCTTCTCTTTTTCATTTTATCCTATTTGCCTACCGGGGTGCCCAATATTTCGGGTGCCTCGACGGCTTCTACGACTAATTACCTCGTTGTAAAGAAAGGTTATGTGATGTCGTACAATGGGGTGGAAGGGCGTGCCAACTGGGTTGGCTGGACCTTAAAAGCATCGGATGTTGGCCCCGTCGAGCGCTCCAATCGATTCCGCGAAGACTATGAACTCCCTGGCCGATTTAAACGGGTGGATGACGACGATTATGCACATTCAGGTTATGATCGTGGGCATTTATGTAATTCCGAGGATCGCACCGCATCGGAATATTTGAATGAGGAAACCTTCCTGATGTCCAATATGATTCCCCAAACCAAGGAATTAAACCGCGGACCCTTTAAGTTTTTGGAAGCCTATTGTCGGAAATTAGCCGTTAAAAAAGGCCAACAACTCTTAATATACAGCGGAGGAATCGGTGCCACAGATCGTTTGGCTTCGGGCGTTCCTGTCCCTAAATTTTGTTGGAAGGCGGTATATACTCCCAACGAAGCCTTTTATGTGCTCTTTCCCAATGAGCATGAATTGAATAAGAACTGGAAGACCTACTTAGTTTCAAAGGATCATTTGGAGAAAATGACCGGTTTTCAGTTTCCTTGAAGTATAAAAAAAGCCCGAAAGTTTCGGGCTTTTTCTTTATTTCTTCAACATAAATTCGGCGAGTTTCTTGGCCGCCAAAAAGTTTTCATATTCGAGCGGTGTTCTCCGGTTATTCGTATATTCATTGTACAACCACGGATCTCCCAAGGCAAATACTTTACCCTTACCCACATTCGCAACTGCCATTACTGGATAGCCTTGTAAGGTCGCGATTGATTTGGCCGGCCCTGATAACTTCAAGGTCGTGATTTCCTTGATGTACACCTTTTTGATCGGATCAAAAATCAAGTTGCCCGGTTCAATTAACACCGTTCCTTGTTCCCAATTACGTCCTTGGACAAAGTTTAAGTTGGGTGCCACGAATTCAATTCCGAACCGACGCGCCAAGATGTTGAAATTCGGAATCTCACAATTGGTCGTATCATTGGCCAATAAGATCAGATTACCGCCTGCTTTCACCCAAGCCTCAATTTCGTCCGCCGCTTTGGCATTCATGTAATTCGGTTTCGCCGTTTCTTTCGGGGAATCGGGATCTACAATAATATAGACCGAAGCTCCTTTTAGGTTTTCACGGGTAGGAGATACGCCTAAGGTATCCAAGACGGCTCCTAATTGCTCAAACTGAATACCCCATAAATGAAATCCCGAATCCTTGCGATCCTCCCAAGTATAATGGAAGCGTTGGCCATTCTTCGTTTCATGATTGAAATAATAATCCAAAACTACTTTTTTGCCTTGGCCGATGGGTAGTTCTTTGGCAACTTCCATTTCCAATGAAGCTAAGATGAATGGTCCTACGCCCTTCAAATCATCTTGGCGAAGGGGCTCGCTCAAATAGTATTCATATGAACCATCGCGGTAGGGCGTACCACCTAAACCTCCCACACTCACTGTTTTCTCCAAATGGATATAACCTGCGCCATCTGTCGTGATGAAATGCTTCAAGGCTGGAAAAGTGCACCAGATCGAATTCGCGCGCGGCTTCGTGCAGAACCGCATCATCGAGAAGAACGACGAGGGCATCGAAGTCTCGCCCATGAAGGTCACCGGCGCCACCGACAAGCGTGGCACCGAGGTGCACTTCCTGCCCGACACCGAGATCTTCAAGGAGAACAACGATTTCCACTACGAAATCCTCTCCAAGCGTCTGCGTGAACTCTCGTTCCTGAACAACGG
>JBJTMZ010000122.1:0-15648 GCA_046073805.1 Aquirufa sp. | reverse complement strand
TCCCTGATCTTCAATACTCGCGTATATCGAATTGCCAGATACCTCCCAGTCGTTAATCGGTCGGTCCATTCCCACCGCCAATTCCGTCTTAGCTTCCATACTTGGATACGCAAAACGATACAGATGATCTAAGTAGTAGATTTTATTGCCATTCGTATGACCTGCCGCAATCAAATACTTACCATCTTCGGAGCACTGCACCTGCGAATAATCCGCATCATCCTTCAACAATTTTTCGGGGCCACCCGTGGTAGAAACCGAATAGATGTATGAATTAGCCGATTGATAGGCAGTAGTATTGTATTCGGTCGTCGCCGTAAAAATAATTTGTGAGGCATCAGCATTAAAGGTAAAGGAGCCTAGCTGAAATCCTTGGGATTCCACCAAAGAGACCTTCGAAAAGAGATTAACAGGCTTTGGTTTCTGTGCGGATAAGTCCATCACATAGATATGAGCTTGTTTCTCATCTAACCAACTGTCCCAATAGCGAATTGGGAACGAAGTATAAACACGCGCTTTGGTCTTGATCTTCTTCTTTTCCTCCGCCATTTTTTTACTCAAGGAATCCGTAAACGCGGTAGCATATACCCGTGAAGTAAAGGCAATCATACGACCATCTGCACTGATTTTGGGACTCGCAACACCTGTTGACAAATTAGTTAATCGCTGAGCCTCTCCGCCTGACTCCAAACTCAATTGATACAATTGAGCTACCTCATCCCCCTCACGTTTTGCTGTGAAATAGATTTGATGTTTAGTAGGATGCCAAAAATAGGCATCTTCTCCTCCCTTCGAATTCGTAATTTTCCGAGGTTCGGAGGAACCATCGGCTGCGGCTAACCACAAATCGGTCGTTTGCTCGTCGGGATTGTAAGATGTTTCCGTCCGACTATACACAACCCATTTCCCAGATGGACTCAATGCGGGTGCACCGATTTTTTTCAACATCCACATGCGCTCGTGGGACATGGCAGGTTTCTGTGCGAAAGAAACAAAGCACCTAACAAATAGGATAAAGAGAAGGATTTTTTTCATCATAAACATTTTGTGTCGTAAATTAGTTATTTATACTTCATCTTAAATAACTCATGAGAAAAAATTACATCCTGCTCTGCTTGGTGTCATTGGGATTATCGACCCAGGCACTACAAGCTCAAACGCCGGCGAAATTTATCGACCGCGCAAACATGAATCTCTCTGCAAAACCAGGTGACGACTTCGTCGAATATTCAAACGGAACTTGGTTAAAAAAGACAGAAATTCCAGCCAAAGAAACACGCTGGGGAAGCTTTAATCAATTACGGGATTTCAATATCAATGCCGTAAAAACAATTTTGGATGGATTAAAGAACTCCACAGCAGCACCAGGCTCAGTTGAAAGACGCGTCGCGGATTTTTATGCGGCATCCATGGATAGCTTGCGGATTGAATCTTTGGGCTACCAACCGATTCAAGCAGATTTACAGCAAATCAACAACATTCAATTCAAGTCACAGATTGTCACTGAGATTGCTCGTATGCGCAAGACAGGTGCAGGATCTCCGCTATTTAGTTTTTACGTCGGTCAAGATCGGAAGCAAGTGGAGAAAATGGTTCCCCAACTGGGTCAGGGAGGTACTTCCTTGCCAGATCGTGACCTATACTTGAAATCGGACGCGCGTAGTCTTAAGATCCAAGAGGGTTTCAAAACCTATGTAGCAACGCTTTTCCAATTAATCGGAAGCTCGCAAGCAGATGCCAAGGCAAAAGCAGAAACTGTTTTCCAATTGGAAAAGAAATTAGCCGAGGCGCAAATGGCGCGTGTGGAAATGCGTGATCCGTACAAGACCTACAACAAATTCACGTTTGCGGATTTCAATCAGAAAACTCCGGCTTTCAACTGGGCAATCACCTTCCAAGATTTTGGTACGACAGCACCCGATTCAATTTTGGTATCAGCGCCTAAATTCTTTGAAGTAGCGAATAAGCTGTTGATTGAAACTCCAATCGATACTTGGAAGACCTATTTGACTTGGAACCTATTGAAAGGTTCAGCGAGCTACTTGAGCTCTCCTTTCGTGCAAGCTAGCTTTAGTTTTAATCAAATTGTGAGTGGACAAAAGGTTCAAACTCCGCGATGGCAACGTATGTCATCCTTAACGGATGGCGTGATTGGCGAATTATTAGGCCAACTCTACGTGGCAAAATATTTCAAGCCCGAGGCTAAAGTTCGTATGACGGAATTGGTGGCGAACCTTCGCAAGGCATTTGAAATTCGAATCAACCGCTTGGATTGGATGAGCGCTGAAACCAAGCAAAAAGCATTGGCAAAATTATACGCTTTTACGCCGAAAATCGGTTATCCAGACAAGTGGAAGGATTACGAAGGTTTAGAGATTTCAGCTAATTCCTTCTACCAAAACATGCGTAATGCAGGCGCTTGGGGATTCCAAGAGAACATTAGCCAAATTGGCAAGCCAGTTGATCGTAGCCGTTGGGGCATGACGCCGCCAACCGTGAACGCCTATTACAGTCCTGTAATGAATGAAATCGTATTCCCAGCAGGAATCTTACAATTCCCATTCTTCGATGCGAAGGCGGATGATGCGATCAATTACGGTGGAATTGGTGCGGTGATTGGACACGAGATGTCACATGGTTTTGATGATTCGGGTAGCCAATACGATAAGGACGGTACACTTCGCAACTGGTGGACAAAAGAAGATTTAGCGAAATTCAAGGCTAAAACCGAGCAACTCGGCAAGCAATTTGATGCTTATACGGTTTTAGACACGATTCATGTGAATGGTAAATTAACGATGGGCGAAAACATCGGTGATTTGGGAGGTCTGAACATGGCTTACGAGGCGTTCAAAATGACCAAACAAGGAAAATCAAATGCCAAGATTGACGGATTTACGCCAGACCAACGATTCTTCTTGGCATGGGCACAAGTTTGGCGTTCAAAATCTCTTCCTGAGACTGTTGCAAATTTAGTCCAAACGGATCCGCATTCACCCAATGAGTTCCGAACCATCGGAGCCCCTGTGAACATGGATGCTTGGTACAAAGCCTTCGACGTGAAACCGGGTGACAAATTGTATAAGAAGCCCGAAGACCGAATTAAGATTTGGTAATCAATCGAAATCAAAAAGAGGCGAACCGGTTGGTTCGCCTCTTTTTTTATAGCTTTATTTCACATGGCGGTTCAACCAATTCAGTTGCTCCCAGAGCAAATGCAAAAGGTTTTCCTTGCCGCGATAACTGTGGGCTTCATACGGAAAAGTCACATACCGCGAAGTTCCACCATTTCCCTTCAGCGCCGCATACAATCGCTCACTGTTAATCGGATAGGTCCCCGTATTATCATCAGCCTCTCCGTGGATCAACAAAATAGGCTCCTTCAATTTATCCGCATAAGAAAATGGACTCATATCATGGTACAATTGTGGTGCTTCCCAATAGGTACGATCCTCATTTTGAAATCCAAAAGGAGTCAAGGTACGGTTATAAGCACCACTTCGAGCGATTCCCGCTTTGAACAAATCGGTATGTGCCAACAAATTAGCGGTCATGAAGGCGCCGTAGCTGTGACCACCGACAGCCATGCGATTACGATCTCCAATGCCTAAACCCACCAAATGGTCGATTGCCGCCGCCGCATTCATCTTCAACTGATCCACGAAATTATCATTGGGTTTCTTAGTCGCATCCAAAGACACGATAGGCATTTCAGCATTATCCAAAATGGCATAACCCTGTGTCACATAGTAAATAGGGGAAGCCCAACTCAAGGTTGTAAATCGATCCTTGCTACCGCGTAACTGTGCTGCATCTGCCGCTGAATTAAATTCACGCGGATAAGCCCAAATCAGAACAGGTAATGGACCATCTTTTTCTTTGCTATAGCCTTTGGGCAAGTACAAATCGCCTGATAAATCGACGCCATCCGAACGCTTGTACTTGATTTTTTCCTTCGTAATTCCTTCTAAACCTGGATACGGGTTCTCGAAATTTGTGATGGCAACACTCGAAGGCGTACCCGATATGGTTTTGATGTAATAGTTGGGAACATCTTTTTGCGTCTCCTTGCGCGTCAAAATTTTCAAACTTTTGGCGTCAAATACATCTTCCACCCACTCATAAGTACCCTCGGATGAACGCCAAATGATTTCGTTTTTCTTGGTCGACAAATCGAATTTCGACAAGAAAGGTAAATCCCCTTTCGGAGATGACCCTACCGGATTATTCATCAGAATGCTTTTACCATGATCCAATTGGACGATAGCTGGTCTTCCCAAGGCATTCTTTTCTAAGACCGGCGTACCCGGATTATTGTAGGCGTCTGTCACATTTCGTTCGTACAAAAGTTCCGTTTGTTTGGTGGAAGAATTGTAACGACTAACCCGAGCAATTTGCTTTCCACGAAGCCCCTCGGTAAACAAGGCCAGGGAAGCATCCCCCCAGAACGTTCCCGAGTAACGCATTTTCGTTTTGAACAACTCCGTTGGTGCACCCGTAAATGGAGATTGTAAGGCATAAACCGCATCGTGATACTCCACTGATTTTTTAATCAAACCACTATCTAAGGGCATCGCATAGACCAAAGTCGCCGGCTCATCATCGCGCCAATCGAAACCACGAGCCACATTCTGCACATTATCATTCCCCGCGGGAGCACTTTCTGAAGAGGGTAATTCTGCGACTACCTTAAGCACGCGACCCGTTAGGTCTTGAACACGAACGGTCGTCGGGAAACCATAAGCAGGCACGACATACGAAAAGGGTTTTTGGATAACGCGCGTCAACAAATATGCTTTGTTCGGTGACAATTGAAATGAGTTGATCAATTCAGGTTTGCCGATAAGTTGATCTACCCCATTGCGATTCACGACTAATTGTGAGGTAGCAAAAAAGGCAAATAATTGCTCATCATAGGGGGACTTAATCAAATCCTGGAAGGTCGGACGAGGGGCCGATTTCCCAGCAGTCTCCTGAATCGTTGGACCCTTGGGAGTTATCGCCTTTTTAGGTGCTTGATTAGCAGGTGTGAGTGCAGCCTTATAAATAATGGTGTTATCGTTTACCCATTCAAAGGAATTTCCCAAAATCGCATTGATTGGTCGGGAATTCACACGCTTAGCCGTTTTGGACGCAACATCCAAAACATACAAATCAACACGATCAAATTCCGTTTGCAAGAAAGCGATTTTACTTTCCGACGGACTCCAAGTAATCGATGAAGCATTGAGGTTTTTAGGTAAACCTTTAATCGCAAAAGTCGCTTTTGTCGTTAGATTTTTTAATTCCATTTGGTTGGAATACACCTGCCGACTCAACGCATAGTTCAATGGATTTATTCGAAGTCCAGCAATTCTAGATTCCGGTTGGCCCAATTCCTCCACCGTTGGATAACTATTCCGTGAAACTTGAAGCATCCACTCAGCCCTGCCGTCCACACGAATTTGAGGGGTTGGTTTGGCCAACAATAAATCAGCGATTTCTTGCGGAGGTTTTTGGTAGTCATTGGCATTCTGGCCAAAGACAGAAAATGCGCTCAATACAAGCGCGAATGATAAATAGGTTTTCATGAAAATGGGGTTAGAAAATAAAAGGTGACTTGTTGCCAAGTCACCTTTTAAGAAATTACAATGGATTTTGAACAATCGCAGGGTTTGCGTTGATCTCACGACGTGGAATCAAGAATTCCCAACGAACATCACCCGGAGCTACGTCATACAACAAAGCTACCGAAGCAATCGCATTAGTTCCATTACGATTCAAAGGAGCATTGGTCCGTTTCAAATCCAAGAAACGGTGACCCTCACCCCAAAGTTCAATACGACGCTGCAATAAGATTTCATCTAATAACGCAGTACCCGTATTTGTCGATTTAACATAAGCCGCATTACGCGTCTTCACTAAATCAAACAATACTTGTGAAGCACCGGCAGCATCATTTAGACGTGCTTTTGCTTCTGCTTCAATCAAATACATTTCAGCCGCACGCATGTAAGGTACGTCTCCCTGCGCCGAAGTTGAAGGTACACCTGGCAATCTAAACTTCTGGTTCAGGAATTTAGGACGCACACCCCCTGGAGGAACGATGGAGTTTGTGGCCGTTGGCGATTCAACCCACATCTTCGCACGAACATCCGTAGCTGGAATTTGCTTATACAATAAGCTGTTGATTACTTTTGGATACGTTCTAATTACAGTTGAATTGTAGTTACAAGAAATGTACGAGTGATACGCACCAAAATATTCAGTTTGGTCTTCCAAGTGATCAAAGCCCCACATCCATTCTGGATTTGTTAAATCTTGGAATCCATCCTCGTATTGTGCAGCCGTCATGGGTTGGTAGCCTGCGCGCGCCTCTGCCGCAAATTTAGCAGCAGCTGCCCAGTTTTGTTGTACCAAAGCCACGCGAGCTTGTAAGCCTTTCACGACATTCAAATTAATGTGTGATTTATTGGCACGCGAAGATGTCAATAATGCCGCAGCATCTGACAAATCCTTATTGATTTGTGTGTAAACTTCCTCAACTGTATTTCTAGGCTTACCCTCTGTCGTAGGCTCTAACACTAAAGGCACACCTAACTGAGAGTTAGGCTTAGCTGTTGCATCATAACGCTTTCCATACAATTGAACAAGATTGAAGTAACCGAATGCACGTAATGCTAAGGCCTCCCCTTTCAAGGTATTTTTATCGGCTGCAGGACCAACGGCCTTGTCGATATTCGCAATTCCAATGTTTGCATTACCAATAATTCGGTAGTACATCTCATAAGGAAATTGAGATAAAACGTTCACATCTGAACGGTGAGCTGTCCAACGAGTCTCGCCAACGTGCCAAGAAGCAGCCGTCGTACCAATAATCATGTCCTCACCCATGTGATCCAAGATGATCATCATGGCTGGATGCCCTGAGTGACCTTGTGAACTTAAGTAACGAACGATAAAAGAACGGTAAATACCGTTAATGGCTGCAGCTGCATTCTTTGTAGTCGAATATGCCGAGCCCGCATCAATACTCGCTGTTGGCGTAGTATCCAAATAGACGTTTTCACATGATGTTGAAATCATGCCAAAAGTCAGAGCTAATAGAATAACAATTTTATTTTTCATGATTCAAGTATTATAAAGCGAATGAAAGACCCAATACCAATGATTTCGCAGGGCTATACACGTTGCTGGTCGTTCCACCAAAGTTTTGTTGAACGTTCATACCACTGCGACGTGACAACATCAAGAAGTTTTCACCACTGACATACACCTGAGCATTGTCGATTTTGAATCGAGACAATACGCTCTTTGGTAAACGATACGATAAAGTAACCGTACGAATGTTCATGAAACTTCCATCGATCAACCATCGATCCGATGCCGCATCAAAATCAGCCGTACGACCATTATCCATACGTGGCACATCCGTAATATCACCTGGATTCACCCAGCGCTTCAAGATATCCACGTGCTTCGCATTGTGGTAACCAGCACCCATTAAGCTAGCATAGGCTCCATCGTAGATTTTACCTCCTACTTGATAAACCATCAAAGCAGATAATGAGAAGCCTTTGTAACGTAAGGATGTATTCACCGAACCTGTCAAATCTGGAATCGATGAACCATTGTACCAGAAACGAGCATTGGAAATATTGTTCGTTAAGGTATCTCCATTCGCTGTGATGCGTGAGTTCGCTGGAACGTAAGAAATCGCGCGGTATTCCGCTACACCGGTTTCCGGATTTACGCCTTTGTACTCTCGTAACCAGTAGTCATAAAGTGAAGGTCCCTCTTTCAACTTCTTCGTACCATCAATGATCTCCTTACTTTCAGCTGGCATCTTAGTGATTTTATTCTCCAAACGCGTTGCATTCAAATCAACATTCCAAACGAAATCTTTCGTTCTGATTAAATCAGCGCTTAATTGTAATTCGATACCACGGTTGTACATCGAACCAATGTTACGTGTCTCGGATCCAATACCCACTGATAATGGCAAGGGTACAGCAAAAATCAAGTTGGTCGACTGACGATCAAAATATTCAATCGTACCTGACAATCTGTTTTTGAACAAACCAAATTCCAAGGCTACGTCAAAAGCTGTATTGGTTTCCCACTCTAACGATTTAGAACCAAGAGATGATTGTAAGATACCTGGCTCGGTCGCATTGTTCCAACCCAAAGCATATAATGGTTGCCAAGCATAGTTGCTAATACCTCCATCATTACCTGTTTGTCCCCATGAACTTCTCAATTTCAAATTATCAATGAACGAGATATTCTTGATGAAATCCTCTTGATCTAAACGCCAAGCAGCAGATACGGAGTAGAATGTACCCCAACGTTTATCCTGGTAGAATTTCGATGAACCATCACGACGAGCAGAGAATGAAGCAAAGTATTTGGAATCATAATCATAGTTCAAACGCGAGAAAAAACCTTCCACACGACGAATGTCATATTGTGAGGTTAAGTTGGTCGTTGTCGTAAAGTTGATCAACTCATAGTTACCATCCAAAATTTGCTGCGAACGTGAACCATCCAATGAATTAGACACCAAGTTGTAGTTTTCATGACCTACCAAGGCATCCACATTGTGCTTTCCAAAGGAGTGATTATAAGTCAACAATTGAGATAAGTTGTAGTTGGTGATATTCTCAAACGTATTCGACGCACGACCCGCAGGAGCTCCGTCACCGATTTCCGGGTTACCGAAAACGATGGAGTTCGAGTTGGTGATATCCACACCTACGTTGTTGCTAAATTTGAAATCTTTTAAGAAAGAAATCTCTGCATACGCACGACCACCTAATAAGTTGCGACGGAAGAAGTTTTCGTTCAATTCCGTTTCAGCAACTACGTGACGACCACCATATTGTGGACGGTTAGATAAGCCTAATGCACTTAAGTTTCCATAGTCATAACGACGACGACCATTTTCCAATGTCAAGAATGAACCTGGTTTAGCAGGGTCATACGCATATACCGGATAGATCGGCGCCATACCACGTGTGAAGAAGAATGGATTCACGAATGAGGTTCCACCGTCTGCAGTCGATTGGTTCGATGTAGTAACCGTCGTATTCATGTTGGCACCCACCTTGAACCAATTGTTCATTTGGCTATTCACATTTAAACGAGCCGTAAAACGATCGTAATCCGATTTGATTTGATATCCTTTATCATTCAAATAAGAAACAGATAAGAAATAATCCGATTTACCATTGGATCCAGAGAAGTTGGCAGCCACTTCATCACGCACACCTTGACGCATAACTGCTTTCTCCCAATTCAAATCATCTAAATCATAAATCAATTTCGCATTCGGATTCAATTTACCATCCGTACCTACCAATTGCGCAAACGGAACATCGTATACGTTATAGCCTGTACCCACAATCGCTCCTAAACCTGCCGAAGCGGTTTGGTTAGCAGTTGCCAAAGCAACAGGACTAGCAGCACGATAAGCCAAGTTGTTACGATTAGCTTCCCACATTAATGGATAGTAATCCGCAGGACCCACACGGTCATACTCAGGTAGCGCACGTGTGTTGAAACCTTTCGTATACTTTACGTTGATCGAGTTTTTACCTTTAGCACCTTTCTTAGTCGTCACCATCACAACACCATTCGCAGCACGGGCACCATAAAGGGCAGTTGAAGCCGCATCCTTTAATACCGTGATTGTCTCGATGTCGTCATTGTTCAGGTTGGCAATACTAGCCGAATAGGGCACACCATCCACCACATAAAGTGGGTCGTTCGAAGAAGAAATCGAACCAAAACCACGAATACGAACGGCTGGAGCAGATCCAGGTTGACCTGAAGTTGTCGTAGTCGTAACACCTGGTGCAATACCTTCGAGGGCTTGGCCAATGTTGGTAATCGGACGAACAGCCAATTTCTCAGCACCTACCTTCGCAGAAGAACCTGTAAATGAAGCTTTCTTAGCTGTACCAAACGTTGTTACAACAACTTCTTCCAATGCTTCCGCACTTGAGCTCAATTCGATGTTGACAACTGAACGAGCACCGACACGCACTTCTTGTGTCGTATATCCCACCGACGAAACAACCAAGGTGCTCGTTGGGGAAACCGTAATTTTGTAACTTCCATCCGCACCGGTGGTCGTACCACGTTGCGTTCCTTTGATGGAGATGTTTACGCCAGGTAATGGCATGGAGCCTTCGCCAGTAATTGTTCCACTAATTGCGCGATCTTGTGCAATCAAGGAAACAACGGTACTGAACAAGAAGACTAAAACGAGTAGTAATCTTTTTTTCATACTCTTGTTGATTAGTGTTGAATAAAATGATAAGTTATAAAATGAGTAAACTCACAAATTTGAAAAAAGTTTTCAAACTTGTGAGTTTAAAAAATGGGCAAACTAAATTGCCCATTTTCACTTATTTAACGGCAAATTATTTACCGATGCTCGGATTCGTTTGAACCTCCGACAACGGAATACCGAAGATATAACGTGGGTCAGATGGCTGAATCAAAGCACCCGCACCAAACGAGTTCAATGGCTCACCACGACGCAACACATCATTCGCACGGAAACCTTCCCCTAAGAATTCAATACGACGCTCCGTTAAGATCGCACGCACTACTGCTGCTTTTGTATCTAAAGCTGGGAAAACATAGGCGGCATCTGACCGACCGTGTACGGCTCTCAAGAGCGCAGTTGCACGAGTCAAGTTACCTGTTTCCGCTTCAGCTTCCGCCAAGTTCAACAATACTTCCGCATAACGGATGTTCGGTACGTAGTCGACGAATGGAGACACGCCACTAAACTTAGTCAAAGATGGAAATTTAGCGATTGGCGTTGTTGCAACCGTTAATTTCGTTTTACGGTCATCCGTGGCAGCAAACTGTGGATTATTATAAATACCGGTCGTTCCTGTATTTAAGTAGTATTCTACGTTCCCGTTTCCGCCATTCCAGTAATAACCTAATTGGTTTTGTGTACCTGGAGCATTCGTCGCATCCATTGGGAATGAGAAAATGGATTCCGTTGTTGTGAACGGAGCTTTGAACACGTTAGATACGTCGGTCTGCAAAGCATGCGCCACACGAGTCGTTGAACGGAATGGTGCAGTAGGCGTTACGATTTTATTCGCATCCGAAATTACACCGGCATAATCTCCCATGGCTAACTTGACACGCGTCTTTAAGGCGATCGCTGAATTCTTGTGTGCACGTGTTGTGTTCAACAAGGCGGTACCGTAAGAATCTGGTAATTCATTTTCTGCATCATTCAAGTCTTGTAAAACTTGCGCATAAATTTGAGCTACTGTGCTGCGAGGCAAGTCATTGTTAGCTGAAGAGGTCTCTCCTTTCAAACGCAACGGCAAACCAGCTGACGCACCTTTATCCAAGATATACGGTTTCGCAAAGAATTGTACCAATGAGAAATAAGTCAAAGCCCGTAAGAACTTCGCCTCACCCCGGTAATTCGCTGCCAATGCAGGAGAAACTGCATTGGGGTTTTTCGCTAAACCCTCCAAAAACAAGTTGGTCCGGTTGATCGTCAAGTAACCCTGTACCCAGAAATTCGCTAAATACGAATCCGATGGATCCTGGTTACCTTGGTAAGTAGAATAACCCGTCACTGAGTTAGTCGTACGGTTCACCCAATCCTCGCCACGAATATCGTTGTAGATTAGGTAACGTCCCCCAAATAAAGAACCACTCTTAGCTGAGCCATATAGTCCATTTACTTGAGATAAAACACGCGCTGGAGTGTTGAATACCGTAGCATCCGACAAATCCAATTCTGGAACTGCGTTAAGAAATTCCTTATTGCAAGAGGAAACTGTCATGGCTAGGGCCACCGACAAGACTCCAATTTTTGTTGTGAATAATTTCATTTTATATCTACGTTAAAATTATAAACCAATGTTAATACCAAATGTGAAGTTGCGACCCTGTGGAATTGAGTTACGCTCAATACCCGAAGCCAAGTTAGAATCACCATTCGATGAAATCTCTGGATCAACTCCTAAGTAAGGGGTAAATAACAACAAGTTTGTACCCTGTGCGTATACACGTAATGAGGTAATTCCAATCGATGATAAATTGGCTGGAATTTTGTAACCTAACGTCGCCGTTTGCAAACGGATGAAATCACCTTTTTGAACATTGGCGTCAATCAAGAATGAAGAACCATTGGATACGTTATCCCCATAAACCGCTCTTGGAATATCTGTAATTTGCCCTGGCGTTTTCCAAGAATTCAAGACATCCACCGAGTTGTTCCATACACGTTGGTCACGCAAACCGGCTTGTGTACCGTTATAGATATAATTTCCGCCTGAGAACGTAAAGTTTAATCCTAAATCAAATCCTTTGTAACGGAATGTGTTATTGAAACCACCAAAGAATGTAGGCAAGGTATTACCCAAAATCTGTTGTTGGTTCGAGGGAGATGTTGTCGGTTTACCATCCAAGGTAGTCCAAGCATTAGCACCACCTAAGTGTGCATATTGAACTTTCGTTCCATCGCGTGTAATATAAATACGACGACCATTGTCTGGATTAACACCACCTGTTTTAACACCATAAATTTGTGCCGCTGAATAGCCTACACGAGTGATGTTTGTGGTCTCTAAACCAGATGTTGCTGTTAAAATAGGTGTATTCTCATCTACTAATGAAGTCACCATATTTTCGTTGGTCGCAAAGTTCAAATTTGTTGTCCATACAAAACCACCCTTGTTGATCGGTGTTGCTGTGATGGCTAATTCGTAACCTTTGTTATACATCGAACCTACGTTCGCCAAGATTGAGTTTCCTGGGATACCCTTCGAAGGCGCTTGTGGCACGTTCAAAATCAAATTGTTGATATCCTTGTAGTAGTAGTTTGCCTCAACTTGAATTCGATCGTTCAAGAAGCTCACATCCAAACCAATGTTGGTTTGCGCAGATGTCTCCCACTTCAAATCCTTATTTCCTGCTTGATTAAACGCTAATGTAGGCGCCGCTCCATAAAGACCTGATCCAAATGTTGAGTAAGAACCGTAAGCATTCGGTACATTACCATTACCTACGATACCATAACTCGCCTTCAAACGTACATTGGACACTTTGTTTCCTAAGTTTAGTTTTTTGAAAAACTCCTCCTCCGAAATTGTCCAACCTAATGATGCTCCACCGAAATCACCGTAACGGTTTTCTTCGGATAAAGCCGAGTTACCATCACGACGGTAGTTGGCACTAAAGAAGTATTTACCTGCATAGTTATAGGAGAAACTAGCTAAATATGCCTCATAAGCTACTTGGAAAATTCCATTACCCGCCGCTAAGTTCGTTCCAAAGTTTCCTTGGAAATCTGTGAAGAAGAAATCAGCCAAGGTTTGACGTTGCGCACCCCAGTTCAATACACGTGTTTTTTGAACATCTGAACCCGCTACCAATGAGAAATTGTGCTTGTCTGCTAATGTCAAGTTATACTGTAAGGTATTGATCCAGTTCCAGTTATCGGAACGAGCCGTGTTGTTGTAGGCGTCACCACCTGCTGACCAACCATCACCATTGTATGGATTGAAGAAACGGATGTTTTCCGTGTTTCGACGATCCCATGAATAACTGGTTTTTGCCGTCAAACCTTCCGCTAAACGGAATTCCGCACCAATGTTCGCGATTAAACGTGTGTTCTCTGATGTGATTTTATCTAAATCACGAACGACCACTGGATTAGGAAATTGGGCTGGTAATAAGTTATTCAAACGACCAACCGTATTGTTCTCTAAGTTATAAGAACCATCCGGCAAATAAGCTGGCAAGTTAGGTACTTGCGCCATCGCAATACGACCTAAACCGGATGTATTAAATGCACCACCGGCATTTGAACCCGACATCGGTGCTTTGTTGAAGGTATTTGAATAGTTAAAGTTTGCTGTCAATTTCAACCATTTTGTTGCTTGGTGATCCATATTGAATCGACCCGAACGACGTTGGAAGCTATTGTTTTGCAAGAAACCATCCTGATCTGAATAGCCTGCTGAAAAGTAATAATTCGTCTTATCGGTACCTCCATTAATCGTCATGTTATGATTTTGAGAGAAAGCCGTACGATAAACCTCTTTGAACCAATCCGTATCGATTAATGAACCGTCTGGATTGTAATTCGGAAGGAATGATTTATTCTCCGCATTCCGTTGAGAAGCTGCAATCGCATTTGGGTTCGCTGCTAAGGCATTAGCAATCGCCATATTTTTGTGATCCATGTATTGTTGCGCGTTTAACACATCCGGTAAACGAACCGCATCAGAAATACCTGCCCATGAATCAATCGATACTTTGGCCTTGCCTGTTTTACCACGTTTTGTTGTGATTAATAAAACACCCGCACCTGCACGTGAACCGTAAATTGCCGCAGACGCCGCATCTTTCAATACGTCGATCGACTCGATGTCCGACGGGTTAATATCCGCTAAGGGGTTATTGGTCGTTGAGTTCGCTGATACGTTATCCGTAGAAATAGGTATACCATCGATTACGACCAAAGGAAAGGAGCTCAAAGAAAGTGAACTCAAACCACGAACACGGATTACCGGCGGGTTGTTCAACAAACCATTGGGCTGTGTGATGTTTACACCGGCTGCTTGTCCTGTCAAACCTTGTGAGAAAGATTGAACGGGACGTTCCGCAATGGAAGCTGCTTTCACCGTCGACGCAGCTCCGGTAAACTCTTGACGTTTCTTGGTACCGTATCCCACGACTACGACCTCAGATAATTGTTGGTTGTCCGTCTGCAATTGAACATCAATCACGGAGCGTGAACCCACGGAAACTGTTTGTGAATTAAATCCGACAAAAGAGAACACCAACGATGCCCCGTCTGCTACGGTAATTTTGTAGGTTCCGTCAGCTGCCGTACTTGTTCCTTTCGAAGAACCTTTTGCACTGACACTAACGCCCGGCATGCCACTTCCATCTTCCGATGAAGTTACTTTACCGGTAACTTGCCTTGTTTGGGCGAATAATGAGCTGACAACAGCCATTATCAAGACCCAGGAGAGTACTAGTTTTTTCATGTTGTTTAGTTTAATGAATGAAAACAAAAATAATATGACAAACCCCCAAACACCTGAAAATGTTTATAAAAGTTCGTTATTATACTCATAAGGCGAAAGAATATTTGGCAAACAAAAAGGGCGGCCTAATGGCCGCCCTTTTTAAAAATCAATAAAATTTATTGATTAGTTCTTATCCCAGAACAATTTAACCGTGTACAAGTCACCACCTACTGCAGAGGCAGCAGCCGTATAATTTGCACCGTTCAATGTTTGCTCAAATGATGGGTATGAGAAACGAGTTGGGAAGCTTGTCAACTTCGCGTTAACTGGAGCCGCAATTTTTGGTTGATCCAAACGACGGATCTCTGTCCAACCTTCATAAGGACGGTTGTAAAGAGCGATCCACTTTTGCGTACCAATTTTTTGCTTCCAATCGCCTGCAGCAGTTGCATAAGCAACTTCTGGTTGAGCTAAGTAAGCAGCAGCGTCAGCCGCTGTTCCACCCCAGTACAAGATCGATGCTGTAATCGCATTGTTGTAGTGAGATTCAGCAGTACCTGCTACAGAGAAACCTCTTTCTTTTGCTTCTGCACGTAAGAATTCTGTTTCTACGTAATCAGCTAATACGTAAGGAGCAGCT
>JBJTMZ010000121.1:0-4177 GCA_046073805.1 Aquirufa sp. | reverse complement strand
AACTACCTTCAATTTGTCGATTTTCTTTCCGTTCAAACGAGCACGCTCTGTTTCTTTTCCTTTCGCATTGATCGCCAAAACGCGTAAGTTTTGAGCCTTTAACGCAGCAGCAATACTAACTTTACGAGCTAATTCTTTGTTCTTTGCGGCTACATCTGATAAGGTATCCGACAACGATTTGTTTTGAGTCTTAAGTCCTGTATTCTCGTTGTTCAAGGTAGTATTTTGCGCCGTTAAAACTTGGTTGTTCTCTGTTAGAATACCGTTTTGTTTCTTCAACTCAACAATTTCACCATCCTTTTGGGTTAATACCAAATTGTATTCTTTGATTTTAGCCTCGTATGAAGCAATTGTCGCATGATTCGACTTCTTTAATGATGCCTTATCTTGCTCTAATTGAACTTTTAATGCTTCTAAGTCGGCAACCTGACCACCCAATGATTTAATTTCAGCGATTTTAGCATCTAATTGCGTGGAAATTGAATCCAAAGAAGTGCGCGTATTGGCCAATTCTGTCGCCTTTTCTTCGATTGTCGTTGCCTGTTCTTTGTTCAATTGATTTGAACGAATGTAAAGTACACCTAAAACTGCTACGAGGACCGCCAAAACAATCAGCGCAATTCTAGAGGTTTTGTTGGAAGATTCCATTTGGATAATTTTATTTAAGGGTTTAAATTTTTCAGGGGCGAAATTACAATAAATTATCAACATTTCATTTCTAATCCCCTTTTTGGTTAATTTGCAGGAAAATCGAAGACAGGATGCCGACGTATGATTTTATTGTGATTGGTTCTGGGATAGCGGGTTTATCCTATTCAGTCAAGGTTGCTCAATATTTTGAGGACCGAAACGTCCCTGTCAAGATTGCGCTGATCACCAAGACCATCGCCGAGGAAACAAACACCAAATATGCCCAAGGCGGTATTGCTGCCGTTTGGGATACGGAAGATTCCTTCGAAAAACATATTGAAGATACCATGGTCGCAGGCGATTTCGTAAGCGATCCTGCCGTTGTTGAGATGGTGGTTCGTGAAGCCCCGGAACGTCTGAAGGAATTAATCGCTTACGGGACGGACTTCGACCGAAAATCCGATGGTTCATTTGATTTAGTCAAAGAAGGCGGCCACTCGGATAAACGAATTCTGCATTATAAGGATTCCACCGGAAATGAAATCGAACGTGCCCTGTTGGCCAAAGTAAAATCCTTTCAATCGGTTGATTTCTTTACCCATTATTTTGCCATCGATTTAATTACCCAACATCACTTGGGTGAGAAGGTGACCAAAGACACCCCCGGCAAGCAATGTTATGGCGTCTATGTATTAAATAAAAGAACCGAAAAGGTAGAAACCTTTTTGGGGAAAACGACGCTTTTGGCGACGGGAGGAATTGGTCAAGTGTATCAATCGACGACCAATCCGACGATTGCCACCGGCGACGGAATCGCCATGGCCTACCGTGCCAAAGGTTTTGTGCAAGGGATGGAGTTTATCCAATTTCATCCGACGGCACTTTATAATCCGGGAAAGAAACCCTCATTCCTCATTTCCGAAGCCGTTCGGGGACACGGGGGAATTTTGAAGAACCAAGATGGTTCAACTTTCATGGAGAAATACGATGCGCGTTTGTCTTTGGCACCGCGTGATGTAGTTGCGCGCGCGATTGACTCCGAGATGAAAAAGCATGGCGTGGATCACGTCTATTTGGATACGCGCCATATTCCCAAAGAAGAGATACTTCAGCATTTCCCGATGATCTATGCACATTGTCTCAAAGAATTAGGCTTAGACATGTCGCAAGATATGATTCCCGTGGTGCCGGCCCAACATTATTTATGTGGCGGAATTATTGTGGATCAATATGGTCAAACGAATATCGAAAACCTCTACGCCGCAGGCGAATGTTCCTACACCGGTTTACACGGTGCGAATCGTTTAGCCTCGAATTCGCTGTTGGAGGCCATCGTTTACGCGCACAACGCCTTCGAGAAATCAGTGAGCCAATATGGAACGCAGGTGTTGCCCGCAGGTATTCCCGATTGGAATGATGAGGGAACGCGTAATCCGGAGGAATTGGTATTGGTGACCGAAATGACCAAGGAATTAGAATCCATCATGTCGAATTACGTCGGTATCGTCCGAACGGATCGCCGCTTGAAACGGGCCTATGATCGTTTGGAATTAATCTACCTCGAGCACGAGGAATTGTACCGCCAGTCCCGCATCACGGTTCCACTTTGCGAATTGCGGAATATGATTAATGTCGCCTATTTGATCATCAAACATGCCCGCGCCCAGCGCCAAAACAAGGGTCTTCATTACAACATCGATTTAAAGTAAAGGGCTCATTTCGAATCTTTTCGGGGATATTTTAGGCGGGAAAAAAATTAATATTTAATTTCGACTAAAATGGGTTAAAACCTCGTGTCTTGACTCAATCCTAGTTCTACCTGATGAAACACCCTGTCTCTTCGACGAAGCGCCGCTGTGGTGTTTGGTTGATTATATTTTTTACGTTTACCTTGGCTTTTTCAGGTCAGGCGCAATCCTATAAATGGTCGATCGGTTCTGCGATTACCCATTATCAATTCCAAAACTCCAAGGGTTTAGCGATCGAATGGATGAAGCCCTCTGCGGGTTTGCATGTGGAGTTATCGCATGAGAATGCCTTGATTGATACCGTCCGACTCATCTCCAAATTCTCGAAATCAGCCCTGTTTTTCAACAATCATCCTAAGCTGGCGAAGACTTTGAGTCACCTGAATTATGCCATCGGGTTAAATTATCATCAATTGAACGCCATCGGGGATGTGCGGCAAATAGCTTTCTCCTATCAAACGGATTTTGTGGGCTTTTCGGCTTCTTTAGGCCCTAAGTTTACTGTTTACCGAGGTTGGGCTGTAGGGCTTTCTGGCGTTATGATGGGCCAACAGCTGATTGCGGGGAATCAGTTATTAGGGGCAAAATATTTTCCTCTGACTGAGGATACTCAATTCAATACATTCAAAGTCTTTGGCGGCTATCAAGCCGAGATATCGAAGTCGGTCAATGCCAATGTCCGCGCCTTCGTACTCATCCGGCGAACTGCCAGTTTATTTTCTCCGCAAACGCCGACGGGGACCTTGGATTTTTTACCCGCGACAATTTCGATGGGAATTAGCATTAAACGTTGATTCCCGAAATGATGAAGCATTTATACCTACTATTCTTGTTGATTACTTGGGGGGCTTGGGGCCAACAAAAAGGCTTGAGTTATCAGGCGGTTATCGTGGATCCCAATACGATTGAGATTCCAGGTCAGGTCATTACCGGAGCGCCTTTGGCGAATGGAAAAGTCTGGATTCGCTTTAGTTTGATTTCGAAAACGGGGGTGGAATATGAGGAGGTCCAACAAACCGTCACGGATGAATTTGGTCTGGTCAATTTAACCATCGGGTTGGGAACGCCGAGTATCGGTAAATTCGATGCGCTGGTTTGGGATGCCTCGCTGAAACGATTACGGGTATCCGTGAATTTTACGGGTTCTGGAAATTACACGGAAGTAAGTAATCAGTTGTTGACCTTTAGCCCATATTCGCTGTATGCGGAGTCGGTGGATTACAAAAACGTGCGCGATTCGCCCACGAATTTAAGTCAGTTTAAGAATGATGTGGGCTATTTGATTCCCAAAGATTTGGACCCCATTAAAAAGGATGTGGGCACGGCATTGACGGGAGTCCAGGAAAATTCCGCGAAGATTGAGGCGAATCAAAATGCAAACAAAACGCGTTTTGGGATCATTGATCAGTCGATTTCCGGATTAACTACACAGCTTGGAAAACAAGCAGACGACATCCAGCAGGTGAATACCACCTTGAATGATCATGATGCACGCATTCAACAGAATTCAAACCAAATACAATCAACGGCCTCTACGATTCAAGGACAAATTGGCTCCTTGCAATCGCAGATTAATTCGACGCAGAATACGGTTGCGAATCTCTCGGGGACCTATGAAAGTATGGTGAATAAATCTGCCGCTATCGATTTAGGGAATTCCAATCCGAGTAATAGCCTATATCCGACCCAGCGTGCGGTGAAATCTTATATTGATAATGCGATATCATCTGTCATTGCCAACGGTGTTTCAGACGCAACGACTTTAGCGACGGGAAAGATACAATTGGCCGGTGATTTAG
>JBJTMZ010000120.1:0-3687 GCA_046073805.1 Aquirufa sp. | reverse complement strand
GGTATTGCAAAGTTTAGCCCAGCAACAAGGTACTCCTTCGAATGTAAACGCTGTGTTTAATTCAGGATCTGGTCGTATTGGCGGTTGGCTCATCAACACCAATTACACCCAACAGATGTATATGACAACATTTAAAATTTACAACCGCGAATTATCGCAAACTGAAATCACGAATAAATTTAATGCTAGCAAATCGAGATATGGCTACTAAAAAATATTTAACCCTTTTATTGTTAGCTTGGGGCTATTACGTTCACGCGCAAACGGGAATCGGAACGACAAGTCCCGTGACAAAGCTACACGTAAAATCCAATGGGCCAACTTTTCGCATCGAAGGTACGGACCACGTATATATGGAACTATATCCCCAGGGAGCAACAACACGCTATGCTTATTTGGGATATCCTGGCGCCAGTTCGACCCAGTTAACCTTGATGAGCCAATTTTCTACAGGGACGATTGCATTTGGCACCAATAATACAAGTCGGATGTTTTTAACCTCTGATGGGAAATTAACAATTGGAACTAGTACGGCAATTTCTACGTTGACAGTTGGTTCAGCTGATGGAGTAAACCCAGGTGAATTAACACTAAACCCCACGACAAATGCTTATGAGGGGGGTCAAATCAACATCAAAAAATCTTTAACAGGAAGTACACAAGACTGGATAATCGACCAATACGGCACAACAGCCGCTGATGCACGATTGCGAATATTTAACACCTCAGAATTGTATGGATTAAGTATTAAGGAAAATGGTTTCATCGGGATGGGAACGGGTACCCCTTCAGTACGCTTACAAGTAGCGGGTGATATCATCGCCAACTCCATTGCAGGCTCATCGGATGAGCGATTCAAAATGAATATAGCTCCCATTTCAAATCCCTTGCAAAAGGTTTTGGCCTTGCGTGGCGTAAATTTCGATTGGCGAGCACAGGAATTCCCAACGCGCCAATTTTCGACAAAACGCACCCTCGGTTTTATTGCCCAAGAGGTAGAAAAAGTATTGCCGGAAATTGTGCAAACAGAGAATACAGTAGAAGCATATAAGTCCGTTCAATATGACAAGGTGGTGGCCTTACTTGTAGAAGCAATGAAGGAGCAACAAAAACAAATCAATCGATTAAACAAAAAAATTAAACAATTAAGTGCTAAAGTTGCCAAATAATACATGCGCGGGTTCGTAATTATATTTCTGACATTTCACTGGGGTACCCTACTCCTGGCTCAAACGAGTACCAGCAGTAATGGCTCAGGAAATTTTACAAATACGACTACCTGGTCGAGTCCAGCCAACCTTAGCGGGACGGTAACGATTGGTGATGGACATACCATTACAATTCCAAACAATATCAATCCCGTTTATTCGAACAAAATTATCTTTTCGGGTACTGGTAAATTGGTTTTGGCGGGTACGAACAGTAAATGGATTCAAGCCGGTAGTTTGAATGCGAGTCCAGCTATGGAATCCCTTAATAATGTCGATAATTGGTCAGCATCCAGCTCCTGGGTAAATGCTACTTACGGGACGACTTTTTACACCCCTTGGATAGATTCCTTTCAAGGATGGTCCGCCGGAAGCGCGCTCAACTATACCGATTATTTGCAATATGACTTAAAAAGTCCGCGATGGATTCAAGGAATCGTTACACAAGGTCGTGCAGAATCAGCACAGTGGGTAACTTCAGCAAAGGTCGAAGTGAGTACGGATAATGTCAACTGGGCACTTGTTTTTGCGAATCAGTCGTTGAATTCAGACCAACAAACGAAAATATATACCAATTTTCCCAATGTCATGTATGGAAGATATGTCCGCATAACACCCATGAGTGTATATTATCATCCAAGTATGCGTTTAGGGATTTTATTGCGTGACAACCTTTTTAAGTCATGCAATGAAATCCTGACCAATTTCCCGAATGCTAGTTCAGGCTTGTACCAAATAGACCCTGATGGTAGCGCTGGTTCTTCTCCCACCACAACCTGCTATTGTGATATGACAACGGATGGAGGTGGATGGACCTTAGTCTTAAACTATTTACATGCGGCCAATACGAATCCGGCTTTGGTGACAAAGACTACTTCCCTTCCCCTTTTAGGTTCAAGTACTCTCGGTATTGATGAATCTGCATCTACTACCACCTGGGGCCATACTTCGAATGCCTATTTAAATAGCTTTACCTTTAGTGAATTACGCTTTTATGGCAAGACCTCCGCGCATAGTCGGGTCATTCATTTCAAAACCTCACATGCTAACACCATAAGCTATTTTAAAACAGGGACTGGGAGTATTAACGGAATTGCAGGATCTTACACGGCTTTGAGTGGGCATACCGCTTATTTACCAGCCAGTATGAATAGTTATTTTACGAATCAAGGAAATATTGCTATGACAGAATTCCCTATGTACTTAGGAGCAACCTATCACTGGGGTATAAAAGGGTTAACGAGTCGTTGGGAAGTTGATGATTATCCCAACAACTATGCCTACAGTACCTTTCACCAAATCTGGATTCGATGATTAAGTATTTGTCAATCATATTGTTAATACTTGGATTTAGCATTCAACTGTCGGCTCAAATGATCACGGCTCCCAATCCGCTAACGATAGAAGCCAATCAAAGCAATGTAGATGCGGGTGATTTTGTTATAAATTGGGCAAATACGACTGACAATATTTTAGTTAGCTTAAATTTAGATTACCACATAGGGGCCAGCATTTCCTTTCCTACAACGACGGGCTTAACCTTAAATACGGGTTATACATCCTGGACGAATGTGACGAGTATCGTATTTTACGGAACAAAAACGAATGTAAATGCTGCCTTGGCAGCGATGACCCTGAGTACGGGTTCCATGAAGACCGCCGTGAAAATAGCCTTAGAGGCGACACTTTATGATGTGAATTACAAATACAATCCCGTTAATAAACATTTCTACCAATACATTTCGGGGAATGTAGCTTATGCCACGGCAAAAACCAATGCCGGAACGTATAGTTTTAAAGGGAAAACGGGATATTTAGCAACGATTACCTCCGACAGTGAGAATAATTTCATCAATAATAACATCTCAGGGAACAATATTTGGCTAGCACTGACTGATGCTGCATCCGAGGGAAATTGGGTCATCGATGCAGGACCCGAAAATGGAACTTTAATCAAAACCTCAAACGGGCAGTTGACGGGTAATTTGGATGGACAATACAATAATTGGTGTTCCGCAGAACCCAATGATGCTGGGTCAAATGAGGACTATGCGGCCTCCAAATGGAATGGTGGAACCTGCTGGAATGACCTTCCTTCCTCCTATGCATCTGTTCAGGGTTATATCGTTGAAATTTCAGCAGACTTCCCTGCAGGCTCAGGTTATACGGGTGTATATAGTGCTTACACAGTACACAATAATGACATCGCATTTTCGCTAGCTTCCGCAAATACCAGTAACTTATCAGCAAGCACCGTTTCTAACTTTCCGAACTATTTTGGTGGTATTCAAATGAATGATGGGCATACCCTAACCATTGGATCGGGTAAAACAATCAATACCAACAAAGTACTTTTCCAAGGGTCTGGGAAAATGATTTTAACGGACAATACGAGTATTTGGACACCCGGTACACCTAATGCAACGAACACCTATTTGCATAGTCCAAGTACAAATACCTCAACTACCTATTGGAAAGT
>JBJTMZ010000119.1:0-4869 GCA_046073805.1 Aquirufa sp. | reverse complement strand
GTTCCCAATCCTACATGATTCGTATTACCTGCTAATTCACAAATATGTGTCAGGTGGTCGATCATGGTATTCAAACTTAGGCCCATTGATTGAGGTGTCGATTTTCCTCTTTCCCAACCCGGAACCATCATCCAAGCGTCTAATGGCATTCCGATGACCGCTCCGCGATTTATTAATAACTTAAATTGCTCGTCGGAAAATTGTCGATTGTGGTTTACGAGGGCCCGACAATTGTGATGGCTTGCCCAAACATGCCCATCGAAATGCTCCATGGCTTCTTCAAAGCTATCATCGCAAAGGTGTGTGGCATCCAAGATGATGTTTAATTCCTTCATTTTTCGCAACAAATCACGTCCTTGTGGGCCCAGTCCTCCCGTTGCATTCGTGCCTTGCGCATATCTACCAGGACCGTAATGGGCTGGGCCAAGCGCACGTAAGCCAGATTCATGGGCGATTTCCAAGTATTCCAAGGAAACAATAGAATCTGCACCTTCCAAACTAAGTATATATCCAATGGTATGCTGGTCGGCAGGCCATGCCTCCAAATGTTGGTAGAGTTCCGGGAGATTACGAATAGGTCGAAGGTCGCCACTTCGTTCCAATGCCTTGTAATAGGCCAATTGGCCTTGGGTTTGTGCCCAGGCTTGTTCGGGGGAATGCCAACCGGGTAATGGGTTATTTCGGTCAACATACCGGGCAATCTGCGTTGCCACCACTAATCCAATATTTCCTTTGCGCAACTCTTCTAAAGAAACAGTGGCAAGACCTCGGTCAGGTTTATCGGTTAAATGTTTTTCACGCGCATTTATCTCTTGAATGGAAGATCGCAAATCGCGATTCCATTCCAAGGCATTCATGCTTAAATCTAAATGTGCGTCGATTAAAAACATTTATACAGTTATTTTACGGTTTCTCGCAATGACATCCCAATGAGTTCCATCGGCTAATTGAAGGTATTGATGCAATGCAACCGTTGGGCAAATGTGATATGGATACATGCGTACGACATCCCCTATTTTAAAGGTTGAGCTATCCCCTACCTCTACAATGCCATGTTCTTCACTTTGGCTCAATAATTTCCAATCAGGATGATCGATAAATGTAAGTCGGTTATCGATTCCATTTTCCGGTGCGACGGATTTATGTCCTACATCGATCGAAATAGTATGGTTCGTTGGGATTGAAATGATACGACCAATCACCTGAACGGCAAGCTCTAGGCTATTTTCAGGATAAAGTTTGGAATATCCCGTATCAAAGAAAACGAAGGTTCCGGGACTGCAAACGTAATTGGGATTCGAATGATGAACTAAGAAACTGGGTGTTCCGCCAACTACGAGTTCTATATCTGAAGAGACATTTTGCCTCAATTCATGAAAAGTGATAAAATCCGCTTCGACATGTTTTTTTCGATCCGCTAAATTCAAATCCCGAATATGGCCATCATAAGCATGCAAACCGGCTAATTTTAGATTAGGGGATTGTTGAATGTATTCGATTAGAGGCAAAGCGTCCGCCGATTTAATACCTGTTCGGTTCATTCCCATGTTTAAATCCACATAAACGCGTTGGGAACTTGCAACTGAATTCAAATTATTGGCTGCTTCGATATCATCCAATAAACAGGCAAATGAAGTTTCAGGGTATTTTTCAACTAATTCGATAAAGCGAGCAAGCGTTGTTCCTGTGGGTTGCATGGATAGCAACACATCTTTGGCCTTGTCTAATGCCAAAAGCTCTGCTTCAGCGATGGTCGCTGCTTTAAACTTATAAATACCGGCGGCCATCAATAATTGGTTGACCTCGCGTGTTTTATGTGTCTTAATATGAGGTCTTAATCGGTTGGGATCGTTATCTACCTGATTCAGCACCCATTGGATATTCTTTTCGACGATGTCAGGATTGACCAGTAATCCTGGACTTTCAATACGATCAAAATTTATCATAATGCTCGATCTAAATGTACATAACCGCCATCCACATGAATGAGTTGGCCTGTCGTGTGACTCGATTTTGGTGATAACAAAAATGCAACCATTGCTCCTAATTCATCTGCGGTTGTCATTCGTTGGCCCAATGGAATTTTAGACTCAATTTCGGCTAATTTCTCTTTGGGATTAGGTAGCGTTTGTATCCACTTTTCATACAGAGGCGTATAGCATTCTGCCACGATGACTGCATTTACCCGAATGTTATGGGGTAGCAATTCGACGGCCCATTCACGCGTCAATGCATTTCTTCCTCCATTGGCGGCTGCATAGGCAGAGGTGCCCCCCTGTCCTGTTTCGGCAGTTTTGGAACCGATGTTGACGATAGCACCTTTCGATTTGATGAGATAAGGTAAACAAGCTTGAGTCACTAAATAATAATGAACCAAATTGGCATGCAAGGATTGCATAAAGCGCTCATAATTTCCATTAGCTAATCCAACCCCGTCATTCACACCGGCGTTATTGACTAGGCCATCGATTCGACCAAAGGTTTTAACAACCTCTTCCACCACTCGAGTGCATTCACTCGGATTTGTTAGTTCGGCCACAAATGAAAAAGCTTGTCCTCCTGTCGCTTGAATCAATTCGATACAGGCTTGATTATCTGCCTCATTTCGGCCTATGATGGCCACCATGGCAGATTCCAAACCTAATGCTTGGCTAATTCCGGCACCGATGCCTTTGGCACCTCCCGTAACGATGATTACTTTTTCTTTGAGTCCTAAGTTCATATTAATCCAATGCGTAAAAGTGCTGACAATTTAATTCGTTAATCTTTTTTTGCTCGTTTTGAGTCAATTCGGATAAAGAATCTTCATAGACCTTGATCCAGGTAGATAAATCAGCCGCTAATTTTAGAACAGGATAATCTGTTCCAAACATGAGTCGGTCTGCCCCAAATACCTCCAATGCGACCTCAATGACCTCTTTCATTTGCTCCGACGTCCATTCTTTCCAATCTGCTTCGGTTACTAAGCCCGAGATTTTTGCATAAACATGATCCAATTCTTTGAAGGATTGAAGACTTTGTTTCCATGCCTTCAAATCCCCTGATTTGATCGGAGGTTTGGCTAAGTGATCAAGTACAATTTTTTGTTCGAGTCCTCGGCAAAATTCGATACCTGCCTCTAATTGATGCGGAAGGATTAACAAATCATATGTATAGTCAAAAGCATCGAGTGCTTTTACCCCTTTTTGAAATTCAGGTCTCTGTAGAAAATGGATGTCTTTTTCAGCCTGAACGATATGCCTAAACCCTTTCAATGTTTCAAATTGGGAGAAATAGGCTAAGCGGTCCTCAATATTGGTTTGCTGTAAATCAACCCAACCCACAACACCTTGAATAAAATCAGATTGCTCTGCTAAAGCTAATAGAAACAAAGTCTCCTCCTCGGAAGAGGACGCTTGTACTGCGACACAAGATTTTATTCCCAACGAATTGAAATGAGCGGAATCGGGATAAAAATCCTTTTGAATTGCCGACATATCTGCCGTTATCCAAGTATCTCTTTCCGGATCGTAATTCCAAAAGTGTTGGTGTGAATCAATCATTTTGAATACGCAATGGCTTCTTGTCTTTGTTCGCCTAACCCATCCATTCCTAATGTGACCACATCTCCTGCTTGTAAATAGATCGGTGGCTTAAACCCTAATCCTACCCCATGTGGTGTTCCCGTAGAGATAACATCACCGGGTAGTAGGGTCATGAATTGTGAAATATATGATACAACTTGAGGGACATTGAAGATCAATTGATCCGTATTGGATGTTTGAAAACGCTTTCCATTGACATCTAACCACATGTTTAGATTATGCACATCGGCAATCTCATTCTTGGTTACCAAGGTGGGCCCCAAAGGTGCAAATGTATCACAGCCTTTCCCCTTCGACCAGTTTCCACCACGTTCTAGTTGGTATTCTCTTTCTGAATAATCATTGTGTAAACAGTAGCCCGCCACGTAATCATAAGCCTCATCTTCCGAAACGTATTGAGCTTTTTTGCCTATTACAATGGCTAATTCTACCTCCCAGTCGGTCTTTGTAGATCCTTTAGGTATGATTACTTGATCAAATGGACCGCACAAAGCTGTTGTGCTTTTAAAGAATAGGATGGGCTCTGAAGGTATTTCAGCACCCGTCTCCCGCGCATGGTCGGCATAGTTTAGGCCGACGCAAATAATTTTGGATGGCCGAGCCACGCAAGAACCGATTCGAGTTGGCGACTTGATTTCGGTCAAATCATTTGTTGCGATAATTTGCGTTAATTTTGCTAATCCACCATCCGCAAAGAAGGCTTCGTTGTAATCTGTTACGTAATTAGAAACGTCAAAATACTTGCCATCGATTAGGACAGCCGGTTTCTCCTGTTCAAATGCGCCAATTCTTACTAATTGCATGTACTATAAAGTTTTGATGGTTTCCCACATAGTTTCAGCTAGAAATTGATTTCCGGCTTCGGTTAAATGAACTCGATCCGTTGTCAATATTCCGGATGCTTTGTTTTCGATGTTATTTTTTTGTTCGTATGCCATAAATGCCTTCCGCAAATCAATCAACTTACATTGATTATCAGTTGCAATTTTACGAATGATGTTCGAATATGCATTTAAGTCACCATCGTTCTCATTGGTGTTATCAAACTTTTCGCCAATCACTGTAGGTGTGCATATAACTACTTGAATGTTAGACTTTTGTAACCTTTTTATTAAAGCATTGTAGAATCTTTCGAATTTGTCGGCATCAGTTCCCGTGCGCGAAGTTGTTTTATGCCAAACATCATTAATTCCTACATAAATGATTACGATATTTGGTTTCTTGGCGATTACATCATCCTCATGACGTAAGTATAAATCATAAATCTTATTTCCACCAATTCCTG
>JBJTMZ010000118.1:0-5099 GCA_046073805.1 Aquirufa sp. | reverse complement strand
CTCATCAATGATGTTCCGCTGGTAGGAGAATACATAACAAGCCAACAAATCCTGGCCGCAGTGTTAATTGTCATCTTAACGGGCGCCAATTTAAAAGGGATATCTTTTGCGGCAATTATTCAAAATGTATTTACCATTACAAAAATTGGAGCCATCTTATTGATCGTCATTATCGGTCTATACGTGGGGATTAGTAATGATTGGATTCACTTCACTCATTTCTTTGCTGAAGGAAATACCATCAATCCAGTAAGCCAGCAACTAGAAGTCGTCTCCACCCCCAAGATGTTGAGTCTTTTTGGCGCAGCCATGATTGGACCCTTATTTTCTTCATCCGCTTGGAACAATGTCACCTTCGCTAGTCAAGACTTTGAACATCCACAGAAAACGATTGCCAAGGGTTTGGTTTACGGTTCGGCATTAGTTTGTGCACTGTATGTATTGACGAATATCGCCTATTTAGCGATACTGCCTTTACAAGGGGATCCGAATGGTTCTACGAGCTACCTACGAGGAATTATGTTTGCCAGCCAAGATCGCCTTGGTTCCGCTGCCCTACAGACAGTATTGGGAAATGTGGGAGCATTAGTAATGGCCGTTTTGATTATGATATCAACCTTTGGATGTAATAACGGGATTATATTGGCAGGTGGCCGACTATTTGAGGCGATGGCACATGATAAATTATTTTTCAAACAAGCTGCTCAGGTAAATAAGAATAATGCACCTGCTTATTCTTTAATTATTCAAGGCATTTGGGCGATCTTACTGTGCTTCTCTGGGTCATATAATAAACTCCTCGATTTTACCGTCTTCGCCATACTTTTATTCTATTTTCTAACGGTTTTGGCCGTTTTCAATAAACGAATTATGCAGGAAGAATTAGCAATAAAAGATAAACTACTATTTAGCACCTATCTTTTATTGCTTGTGTTAATATCCGTGAATCTACTTTATACAAAAACAGAAACTTCCGTTTATGGACTCGTAATTGTTTTAGCAGGAATCCCCTTCTATTATTTAATGAAGAAAAAAGCTTAGAATGTCTTGAACCAAGTCGCCAATCGGTCAAACCAATTTTCGGTGGTTGTCTTGTTGTTCATGCCAAATCCATGCCCGCCTTTGGCCATCACATGCAAATCGACCGGTACATTGTAATTGGCCAACGCAGCTGCAAAATTCAATGAATTTGACAATGGGACAGCTTTGTCATCCGATGCATGTACCATGAAAGCTCGAGGCGTGGAAGCATTCACTTGCTCCTCATTAGAAAATAAACTCAACAGATCGTCTGATTTATTTTTCCCTAATAAGCTATTGACAGAACCTTGATGCGTATAAGACCTAAACGTTATCACAGGGTAAATCAAAATTTGAAAATCAGGACGTAAATTAATGCCGTCATTTTGTTTCGTGTAATCAACATCAAAATGAGTCGCCGCTGAAGCAGCCAAGTGTCCTCCCGCAGAGAATCCCATAACACCAATCTTATTCACATCTACATTCCAATTCGCTGCTTGTTGGCGCGCAACTCGTATCGCTTGTTGGGCATCCTGCAAAGGCGCAAATTTCATATCCACTTGTCTAGTACTATCAGGTAACCGATAATGAACTACCATCGCATGAATTCCTATTTCATTTAATTTTTTAGCCACATCACTTCCCTCATGGGATGCCGCTAATATTCGATACCCGCCTCCTGGAAAAATAATCACCAAAGGCATATTAACCGCGGTCATCGCCTTGGAAGGATAAAATGTATATCGAGGCTCGGTAACATTAGAAATTCGCAAGATACCTCCTGTGACGGCTTCAGTTTGATTGTTAGGACCCGCTATAAAATTAGGTATTTCACCAGGATATAATGGCTGTGAAACTTGACCATAACTAGAAATACTTGCGAACATGAGAGCAACTAGGATTAAATTTTTCATAAGGTTTAGCTTTTTTGCTTGTCGGTCGATATTAAAACCACAGCAAATAAAATCAAAAAACTCGCAATTAAAAGGATAGGTTGTAGGGGTTCCGACAAAATAAGGTTTCCCAAGTACAATGCGATAATGGGATTCACATAGGTATACGTCGAAACTAAGGTCGCATCACACGCCTTTGATAAGTATCCAAACAATGAAAATCCAAACATGGAACCTATCAAAGCTAAATAGGCAAAAACAGCGAAAGCTTTGGGAGGCAAAGCATTCAAGTCAACGGCATACATATCCCCTCGAATTGAACTGTAAATAAAGACAACGAGTGCTCCAAAAAGCATCTGAATCGCACAGACCTGTGTAAAATGATAGGTATTCGCGGAGGTAACTTGAACACGAAAAACACCAATATTCCAAGCGATAACCGCAACCGATAAATAACCAATACCCACCAAAAAATCTTGTTCATGTCCTTCAATCGCTAATGACTTTTGAGACATCAAAACAAGAATACCCAGAAGTCCTAAAATGGTTCCCGTCAATTTTCGTAATGAAGGTTTCCGTCCATCCAGCCAAAAGAATAAGACTAAAAGACTTGGCCCCAAGGCCATAAAAACAGATGAAAATCCAGACGGCACAATCGAACCTGCCAATGACATAAAGCCGTTCCCGAGAGAAATTAGAAAAACACCCGCTTGTAAATGCACACGCCAATGTTTGAAAGACATTTTTTTCCAATGCCCTCCCCATATCGACCAGATCAAAAGTAGAAAACCCGCCGTAAAATTCCGGGAATAGGTAATGACCAAAGGCGGAAGATATTCCAATAAAATTCGAACACTCAAAAACGTAGAACCCCAAATCAGATACAATAATCCCAAGGAGATTATGACACGGGGGCTGATGGCTTTTGAGTTACTCATTTAATAAATCCGGCCGACGAGCCATGGTTCTTTTTACAGCTTGATCATGACGCCAAGCCTCAATTAATTTATCATTTCCCGAACGCAATACTTCAGGGACATCCATGCCATCAAATGAGGCAGGACGCGTATAGACAGGAGGAGCCAATAATCCATCTTGAAACGAATCCGTTAGTGCGGAACTCTCATCCCCAATAGCACCAGGAATTAAACGAATAATCGCATCCGCCGTAACCGCTGCTGCCAACTCGCCACCCGACAAGACATAATCTCCAATGGATATCTCTTTAGTTACATATTTTTCGCGAACACGCTCATCAATACCCTTGTAGTGCCCACAAATAAATATCATATTATCACAAAGGCTTAATTGATTCGCCAAGCCTTGTTTCAAAACCAATCCATCGGGTGAAAAGAAAATAATTTCTTCGTAGGTCCTTTCCGACATCAATTGATCCAAGCAACGCGTCAAAGGCTCAATTGCAATCACCATACCTGCCCCACCTCCAAATGGATAGTCATCTACTTGTTTGTGTTTCTTCGTGGAGAAATCATGTAAATCATGTAGAACCACTTCAACCAATCCCGCTTTCGCCGCGCGCGCACAGATGGAATGCTCAAAAAAGCTCGACATCAAATTGGGAACTACCGAAATAATATCAATCCGCATCATAGGATTCATTCAAATAAACATCCACTAAACCCTCGGGTAATTGGGTAATTACTACCTTATTTTTCTTATCCACTTGCGGAACAATCTCATCCGTCAACGGAATTAAAACCTCAACGCCTTTATACATCATAATGATAACGTCTTGTGCTCCCGTCGAATAAACTTCCTTTACCATTCCTAAAGGCCCTAGGTTGCGATCATTTACTTGGTAATCAACAATTTCATGGTAATAAAATTGATCATCATTTAATTTGGGTAACATCGCAATGGGCAAATACAAACGCGATCCCACCAATTCCTTCGCAGCATCCACATTCGTAATTCCTTCTAAGGTCATCAGGTTTAGATTATCTCGAATCTGTAAATCCTCGATAAAATAAGGAACCATCTCATTTCCCTGTTGGACGAAAACCGCATCCAATTCTTCGTATTCATAAGGATCATCCACATCCATAAAAACATGAAAAGCTCCTTTTAATCCATGCGGCTTCGCAAGGTATCCCAGTTCAAAATATTCTGTCTTTGCCATAGGTACAAAAAAAAATCATACAAACTTGAAAAACAAATTTGTATGATTCTTTAAATGATTCAATAATTATTCAGCAGCAGCTTCTTCACCTGCTTCAGCAGCAGGAGCCTCTTCTGTTGCAGGAGCCTCTTCTGTTGCAGGAGCTTCTTCTGTAGCAACTTCTTCAGCCGCTGGAGCTTCCTCCACTGCAGGAGCCTCTTCAGCTACGGGAGCTTCAGCTACAACCTCTTCCACTTCCACACCTGTTGCTTCTTCGTCAGCCTCGTTGATTGCCTCAACTACGCTTGCTACGATTGCCTCGTCAGCTGCTTTGTTTTTCGCTGCAATCACTTCAGCACGCGCTGCAGATACTTTCGATTCTGCCTCTAAACGAGATGCTTTTGATTTTGCTTTTGATTGAGCTAATTTGTTGTTGCTTGCTTCTACTTGCTTTGCTTTCTCTACTTTCCAAGCTTCGAATTTTGCATCCGCTTGCTCTTGTGTCAACGCACCTTTCAATACACCTACTTGTAAGTGTTTCGCATACAAAATACCTTTTGAAGAAAGTACCGCACGCGCTGTATCCGTTGGTTGAGCACCATTTAATACCCATTGAATCGCTTGTTTTTCATTCAAAACGATTGTTGCTGGATTGGTGTTAGGATTGTATGTTCCGATTTTCTCTACGAATTTACCGTCACGAGGTGCACGAGCATCTGCAACAACTACATCGAACATTGCTAACTTCTTGCGTCCACGACGCGCTAATCTAATTTTAACAGCCATTATATATGGGTTTGTGAAGGATCCCGTCCTTCGGTTAATAAAAATGTCTGCAAAAATAGGATTATTAGTCGGGAATACCAAAAAGAAAAATGAGAAAATAAACCGATAAGCCGAATTCTGTAAGCATGAAACATGCCCTCTTATCATTTATCTTGACGAATGATCACTCATTCGCTCGAGCAATCTACCCACTGACATCGGACGAGCAACCCTTTTGTCTTTCGACAGTCAGCCTATTTGATCTTGCAACCCGTGAGGTTTACCTATGCCTAATTTGTCAC
>JBJTMZ010000117.1:0-5190 GCA_046073805.1 Aquirufa sp. | reverse complement strand
GGCCATATTTGGCAAATTTGAAAAAGGCTGGGAGATGCACTAATTGGTTTCCCCGTAATATTCCATCACTCGAAGGGGTGAAATGAAGATGATCTTCCGAAACGGCAATTCCTACATGCGCTTGCTTTAGTGCGCCTGCATCATTTAAGCCATCCCCGACCATGGCTACTTTTTTTCCTTCAGATTGTAACCCTTGGATAAAATTCATCTTATCCATCGGACTACATTCAAACTGATAATGCGACGAATCCGGAAACCAATCCAATAAGGTTCCTGCATGATTTTTCTTATCCCCCGATAACAAATAAACGTCGTAATTGGCCTGCATTGCATGAAGCATATATTCAACACCGGGTCGGTTCGCCCAAGGAAATTCGATATAACCAATGCGCTCCTCACCTATTCGTATAAACAATTGACTTTCGGATCGGATGAAATCTTGCTGTATGGCTAATGCATGGCCGGTAAATCGGGCATTTCCAATTTGAAATAAAATCCCATGTTGCGTCACCTCCAAGCCCTTTCCCAGCTTCTCTTGCATCGAATTCAAATCAATTAGCTGCGCCTTATTTTCCTCCATGAGGTATTTGGTTAGTTGGCGCGACATGGGGTGCGTCGACTGGTTGACCATCGAATAAATCACATCCCATTCCCAGTCACTCACTTCCCGATTTAAATGAAGGCTTGGTTTTTCATCCGTATGCAATGTCAGTGTTCCCGTTTTGTCGAAGACCACCGTATCTACCTGGGACAGCCGCTCAAAGGCTTGAATGTCTTTAATGAAGAAGTTGAATTTAGCGAACCAACGAATTCCATGTCCCAAGGCAAAGGGATAGGATATCGCCAAGGCACATGGACAAGCGATAACCAATACACTTACCACGGCATTTTGCCATTTGGTAGGGTCTTGTTGGAACCAATAGATACCTACCACGGCAGCTAAACTCAATAAGATGACCGTGAAATACATCCCTACTTTATTGGCAAAATTTTCCCAATTCTCTGTCTTGTGTAAGGGATCTTTAAACGCCTGCTGTTCCCATAATTGGGTTAAATGACTCTGATTTAAGGCTTTTTTGATCTCGATTTCGATCAAATCGCCATGGTGCCGCCCGCCCGCATACATGCTATTACCAGCCTCTAATGCAATGTATTCACTTTCGCCGGTCACGAAACTATAATCCATTTGGCTGTTTCCTTTTACCAAAATGGCGTCTGCAGGTATAATCTCTTGGTTTCGGATGATTAAATGATCCCCAACCGCGATTTCCTCCAATGGGCAGGTGACTTCTTTGCCTTGGATGAATTTGCTGATGACTAAGGGGAAATAGGCTTTGTAATTACGTTCAAAAGAAAGAAAATCGAAGGATTTTTGTTGGAACCACTTACCGATTAGCAAGAAAAATAACAAGCCCGAAACGGAATCTATGTACCCTGCACCAGTATGGGAAAACACTTCATAAACGCTGCGGGAATAGCCGACGAGGATTCCTAAAAGGATGGGCATTTCGATGGTCAACTTGCGTAATTTCAAATGCGTCCACACATTGGAAAAATAATCCGAACCCGAGTAAAACACAGCGATTGTTCCTAGGGCGATGTTTAGGTAACCAAAAAGACTTTTCAAATCCCCGGATTCAATGCCTAGATATTCGGGAAAGCTGAAAAGCATGGCGTTTCCGGCACAAAAGCCAGCGATGCCCAATTTGAGAAATAAACGATTTTGTTGGCTTGTCTTCTTTTGCTGATTCGTTTGCTCCTCCCCCGAATCAATGAAGGGTTCATATCCCAATCGTGCAAGTAAGCTGGCCAATGATCCTAAATTCGTTTGACTCTCTTTAAACCAGATTGTTAACTCTTTTTTGCCAAAATTGAGGCTTGATTTGACAACGGCCGTTTCGATTCGATTCAGGTTTTCCAGTAAGTATAAGCAAGATTGGCAATGAATCGCGGGTAGATGAAAATGGACCTTAGAAACTCCATTCGCAGAAAAACTGATCAGAATGTCTCGGAAATGTGGATGATTCAGAAAATCAAAGTTTTGCGCGGATGGCGCCTTTCCCGGGTTAATGTCGCAGGTGTAATAATCCCCTAATGCATTTGTCGAAAGTAATTGGTAGACCTGTTCACAACCGTGGCAACAGAATGTCTTATTATCAAAATGAATAATTTCCTCCGGGCATGTCTCACCACAATGAAAACAGCTTGTTTTTGTTTCAGTTTGAGGTATTTCGATGTCCAGCATGGGTATTATTTATTTACCCAACAAAGTTGGTTCTAAATGTTCAATGCGAAATTGACCAAACGCACTCCCAAACATGAGGATTATCATAATTTAACTGATGGAATGACGCTACTTTTGGGATGTCAAAAAGACAAGGCATGAACGAATTGTTGGAAACAAGCAAAAAAGTATTGGCGAGTGGGATTGAGATCAACTATCTCGGGGATGAGTTTTTGTTCCGTCAGGGTCAAAAGGCTGAATTCGTTTTTTACCTGCAAGGTGGGTCCCTTCTATTGGATTGGCCTAATGAGAATAAGCGCGTGACGGTGATTGATAAGCCGATTTTTATTGGAATTGATGAGGCGATGCATGGAGATAAATATACTTGCTCAGCGATGACGACAAAGGAGTCCACGTTTTTGGTTTTTGATCGATCGTACTTCAATCATTTAATTACGGAATTCGATCAAGCTAAATCGTATTTTGAAGCGATGCACTTAGATTTTGTCCAACAAATCAAGCAATTAGAAATCGCCTAAGGTAGGTGTACAATATAGAGTGGTAAGTTAAATGGGTACAAGCACCTGCTGGATTTTATCTGGCAGGGCTTTTTATTTTAGGGGACTATCCTTTTCCTTTTTGAGTGTATTGTACACGAGTTTATCCATGAAACGATTGGCCCATTTGTTTAAGAATACGGTTAATTTGCCCTGAAAGGTTAAGACCAAGGTCTTTTTCTTTTGCTCAAAAGCCTTTCGGATTTCGAAAGCTACTTCTTCCGCACTCATCATCTTATCTTCTTCCCGCATACTTTCACCGGCAACGGATCCGTCGGCCGTCAACGAGGCATTACGTATATTGGAGGCCGTGAACCCAGGGCATGCCGTTAAGACATGAACCCCCGTACCAATTAACTCGGTTCGAAGAGCTTCTAAAAAACCATTCATTGCGAATTTTGAGGCCGAATATCCGGTTCTTACCGGTAGACCGCGATAGCCTGCAATGGAAGAAATGCCGATGATTCCGCCTTGGCTAGCTTTTAAATGAGGTAATGCAGCATGGGTTGCGTAAACCGTTCCCCAGAAATTAATATCCATGACTTGTTTCAAGACTTTCAAATCCACCGTTTCAAACATGGAGCGCATAGAAATCCCCGCATTATTAATGAGTAAATCGATTCGGCCAAATTTTGTTACCACTTCGTTAATCATGGCTCGTGTTTGTTCCTCGGAACTACTGTCACAAACGATGGGATGAACATTTATTCGAGCCGAATTTAATTCGGCAGCGGCGGCTTGTAGATTAGCCTCATTACGACCTGTAATGACAACAATGGCACCTTGGTTTCCATATTCGTAAGCGAGGGCCTTTCCAATTCCTGAACTTGCCCCTGTGATGATAACAACTTGATTCTTCATGCGCGTTAATTTCTTTGCGAAGTTAAGGTTTTATCGGGAATTGGTTGGCGTGCCCGCCAAAAGCCGTATTTTTGCGCATATTTTAATCGCATGAGTAAGAAGAAAGAAAAGAAAGCCCCGGTGGTGTTGGAACAAATCCCAATTTTGGATTTTGCAGCGGAAGCAAAATGCATCGCTAAAGTAAACGATGAAGTTATTTTTGTGCAAGGGGCCGTAGCGCCGGGTGACATCGCCGATTTACGTATTTTAAAATCAAAGAAGAGCTTTAAACAAGCGCAAGCGATTAATATTCAAGCACTTTCCAAACACCGTACCGAAGTAGCTTGTAGTCATTTCGGGATTTGTGGGGGCTGTAAGTGGCAGCATGTAGATTATGCGTCGCAGACTGCCTTCAAGTCCCAGCAAGTTAAAGACAATTTAACGCGCATCGCGAAGGTTAAATTGCCTGAATTTCAGCCTATTCTCGGTTCCGATGAGACCTATTATTACCGAAATAAATTGGAATTCACCTTTTCCTGTGCCCGTTGGTTGACGGAGGATGAAATAGGAAAAGAGGATTTGGGTTCCATGAATGCCTTAGGATTTCACGTTCCTGGGCGTTTTGATAAGATTTTACCCGTTGATCATTGCTACCTACAACCCGATCCTTCGAATGCGATTCGCAATGGAGTTCGGGATTTTGCCCAGGCCAATGGTATTTCATTTTATGAATTGAAGTTCCAACAAGAAGGAGCACTCCGGAATTTAATTATTCGAAATACAGTGACAAACGAATGGATGGTGACGGTCCAATTTGCCTATGCCACGGAAGAGGAAATTCGCTTTTTGATGGAGTATTTGAAACAAAATTTCCCCATGATCACCTCGCTGAATTATGTGATCAACCAAAAAGGAAACGATACCTTCCATGATTTAGAGGTGCAATGTTACCATGGGAAACCTTTTATGGTGGAAACGATGGAGGATTTGCAATTTCAAATCGGACCCAAATCCTTCTTCCAAACGAACGCGAAACAGGCTTTAAAGTTGTACCAATTGGTTCGCGAATATGCGGATTTGCAGGGTGATGAGGTTGTTTATGATTTGTACACGGGAACCGGAACCATAGGTTTATTCTTGGCAAAACATGCCCAAAAGGTTGTTGGCCTTGAGTACGTCGAAATGGCTGTTGAAGACGCGAAAATCAATGCGGAATTGAATGGCATTACGAATGCCACATTCTTTGCCGGAGATATGAAGAAGGTGCTAACGACTGAATTTATTAACATCCACGGGGCACCCGACGTCATCATCACGGATCCACCGCGTGCGGGAATGGATTTAGATGTCGTGAATCAAATCTTGGAAGTTAAGCCGAAGAAGATTGTCTACGTAAGTTGTAACCCAGCCACACAAGCGCGTGATTTAGCTTTGTTGGATGTGGCTTACGAAGTCGATGTGGTTCATCCGGTGGATATGTTCCCTCAGACGCATCATGTGGAGAACATTGTTAGGTTGAGAGTTAGGAACTAAGAACTAAGAGTTAAGAACTAAGAGTTAAGAACTAAG
>JBJTMZ010000116.1:0-3314 GCA_046073805.1 Aquirufa sp. | reverse complement strand
CGCGTTTAATGCCGGGATGTTTTCTTTCAGTAAGCTGATTTCGACGAATTGTTCGTTGACCTGCAGCGGCTGGTAATTTGTCTGAAGCAATTGAATGAGCATCGGCATCGAAAGGCTGTCGGTCTGAATGCGAATAATCTGCTCGTCCTCATTGAGTAATTCTGACACATTGCCTTCCACGATGCTTTTTCCTTGGTGGATGATAACCATGCGGTTGCAGATGAGTTCGACCTCGCTCAAATTGTGCGAGGACAGAATGATCGTTTTCTTCTGCTCGTTTTTGAGGCGTAAAATCAGGTTTCGCATGTCGATGATTCCTTGCGGATCTAAACCCGTGGTAGGCTCGTCGAGCACAATCAGGTCGGGTTGATGCAAGAGGGTTTGGGCGATGCCGAGGCGCTGCCGCATGCCGTGTGAGAATCCACCGACGCGGTCATTTTCCCGACCGGCGAGTCCGACGAAGTCCAGCATTTCGCGGATTTCTTGCGAACTGGAGGGTTTGCCAGAGATCCGTGAGAAGAGCTGGAGGTTTTTGAAGGCGGATAGGTATTTATAAAAATCAGGTTTTTCAATCAGGCTGCCTACGCGGGCTAAAATCTCGCTGCGATGTTTTGTGATCGACTGCCCAAATAATTCAATGCTACCCTGATCCGCTTGAATCAAGGAAAGCATGCAACGCATGGTGGTACTTTTTCCGGCGCCGTTTGGGCCCAGAAAACCATAGACATCGCCGGTATTCACGGTGATGTTGACATCCTTCACGGCGTGAAAATCACCGAAATGTTTCGAGAGGTGGCGGATTTGAACAATGGGAGTAGGCATGTATTCTTAACGCCATTTGAAGAAAAATGTTTTAGGGGCGCTGAAAGCGGTAGGCGGTTTTCCAAAATTGCTTCTTCGCGGCATCATAGAGGAAGAGCTGGTAATCGCCTGATTCTAGGCTAGTTGTATTCATGTCCAGATTGCTGTTGGGGAGCACCCAAGCCTGCCCCAACAAGATGTTTTTCTTGGAATTTGGTCGGAAAGGAATGTTTTTGATGTACATCTTGGGACTCTTGCCGCTCCGGTAAAACAGTAGGTAATGGGGCTGATTGAGACCTATGTTCATCGGGTAATCCTGAATTTCAATCGTCTGATCTTGGATTTTCAATTTTACGGGGAGCAGGGGAGCTGTGAGAACTTTGTCGAAATGTTTACGATCGATGAGGCTATTTTCACTCTGCCAAATCCCTTGTTCATAGCTGGGGCGTAAATAGGCTGCAGCGTTGTCTTGGAATTGATTGGAACAATAAAGCCAGCGGCGGTTATTATCCCAGTTGGCCCCCTCAGCGATCGCATCGTGTTTTTGCTGGTACATCGCCGGCAAGTACTGCATGTAGGATCCGGCCCAAAAAACAGCCGACAAACCAATGATGCCAATGATTTTCCCTTTGTTGAGGCTGGGTAGGTAGATGAGGTAGAGCGCGATGGCGATGAGTGGGCTGAGGCAGGCGAAACGACTGATCATACCGAGCCCGGAGCCATCGCGGTTGGAGACGATGAGCAGGCAATTCGCGAGCAGGATGAGTAGCAGCGTGGCGCTTTGGGATTTGTAGTTTATTTTCCAAAGTCCTCGAAGACCTAAGAGGACGAAGAGTAATCCGAGGCCCCAAGCGATTTCAGCCGGATGCCATTGGATGAACATGGCCAGGGTCCCCACGAGATTGAGGAAGAAGGGGATGGCGTGGCTGATTTCGATGGAGGCGGGTTGCACGACGCTCCCGATTTTCGACATGTAGAGGTAGCTGGCGAGTTGGAGGACAAAACTGGGTGCCAACCACATGATTTCCTTGAAACGCCGGTTGGCCAACAGGTAATACCCGATGCCGACGTAGGCCAACACTCCGCTTCCAAAGGAATAAAAGGCCATGGCGGCGAATAGGATTGCTAGGCTTAGATTTTTGGGGCCGGGTTTGGCGATGAAGTGCAGGGCGAGTAGGGTGAAGAGGATGACAGAGCTTTGTTGGATCCCGGTCATGGCCCAGTTGGCCACCTCATAATACTGCGGTTGGAACCATAGTAGCAGGATGGGCAGGGCTTTCCAAGGGGCAAATGCATGGGATTGAGTTTGTTTCCAAAGGAGCCAGGCGATGGCGGTGAGTTGGGCCAAGCTGATGAGCAGGATTCGTTGGAAGTTGATGTCTTGAAAGAGCAGGTATTGAATGCTGAGTCCTATTTTGGGGATGACGGCCATGTGGTTGTTGTCCACCATGAAGAGGCTGCGCAGGAATTGGGTAGTGCTGAGATTTTTTTGTGCGAGTTGGTTGACGAAATCGATGAAATTGACGTCGTCGAGGAAGGGGCTGTTGTGGCTGAGGCGGAGGATTTGCCAAGCAAAAAGCAGGATTATTCCGCTGCCAAGAAGCCAATTGCTGAAGTGTCTCGCGTTCATGGTGGCAAGTTATCGAAATGTTTTGGGAAACTTTTTTACCATTGGATAATTCGGGTGGAAAAAACTTGTAGCCTAGGGCATAATTCGTAATTTTGTTACTCAAAATTGTATCAGTCTGCCTTGGGTTCTGTGTGACTCAGGATGGCGAAGCCGTATCAGGCCTTTAACATTGGTATTAGATCGTTTATTTTCGGGAAAGATTCGGGTGGCTTTGCTCACCAAATTGCTGTTGAACCCAGCGAGTAGGGTCTACCTGCGGGGTTTGGAGCGGGATTTGGGGGTGAGTAGCAATACGGTGCGTTTGGAATTGAATAAATTGCAGGAGATGCATTTGATTCAGGTGCAGGAGGAGGAGGAAAATGCGAAGGTGAAGCATTATGTGGTGAATCAGGCGCATCCGATGTTCCAGACCTTGCGGGGAATAATTCTACAATTTGAGGGTTTGGATCAGATTGTGGACCAAATCATCAAGAAATTAGGTAATTTGGACCAGGTATATCTGACCGGGGAGCTAGCGGAGGGTAAGAATTCCCCTTTTGTGGACCTGGTGCTGGTAGGGAATGTGGATCGTGCGTATTTATATCAGTTGATCGAAAAGGTGGAACCCTTGATACAAAAGAAGGTCCGCGTTGGGGTTTTTGGGCGGGAGGAGTTTAGTGAGGGGATGATGATGGGTGGTGGGAAGTGGATGAAGATGATGGAGCTTTGAGTTGAATATGAAATAGATTTGATGGTTTCAGTTTACTTGTTTTATCAATTAAATTTAATCCGTCTATATTAACAAGCATTAATAAATGAAAAAACTAGTTTGTGTAACACCTGCCGGAAGAAGAAGGTATATGAAAAACCTTATACCTCAAATTATTAGTTCAGATATAGTGAG
>JBJTMZ010000115.1:0-7303 GCA_046073805.1 Aquirufa sp. | reverse complement strand
CCGCCTGCATAAAGGAAGTATGTATACGTCCTGTTTTCGGAGAAATCAGTTGGGGCAAAGCGTCTACATAGGTCGACTTCAATTTTTGCAATTCACGGAAATCCAAAATCAAACGAGCAATCTCATGTTCGGTTTCCAATTTGGACAAAACCTCCTCACCCGTCATGTATTGACCCGTTTTCGTCTTCTTCGCCTTCGGATCTAATTTTAACTTTTCAAATAATATCTCACCCAATTGCTTCGGTGAAGCCACATTAAATTCTTGTCCCGCCGCCTCAAATATCTTTTGTTGGACCTCCCGCGAATCCGCCTCCAAGGTCTTCGACATCTCCTGCAAAAAGGAAACATCTAAATTCACCCCTTCACACTCAATCTTTGATAATACACGCGCCAAAGGCATCTCTACCTCGTTCAACAGCTCAATTGCCTTCGGGTTTTTGGTTAATAAACCATCCAATATCGGCTTCAATTGTAGGGTCACATCCGCATCCTCAGCAGCATATTCCTTGATATCTTCCAAGGCTACATCCCGCATATTCCCTTGCTTTATGCCCTTTTTTCCGATCAAAGTCTCGATCGACAAAGGTTCGTAATTCAAGTAAGCCATCGATAAAGCATCCATGTTATGCCGTTTCTCGGGTTCGATGAGGTAGTGCGCCAACATGGTATCGTAGCTACTTCCTTTAATTTCAATCCCATAATTCGCCAAGACACTCATATCATACTTGATATTTTGAGCGACTTTCTGAATAGCCTCATTGGCAAATAAATCCTTAAACAAATCCACCTGTGCTTGCGCCTCCGCCTGCTTCTCTGGGAATGGAACATAAAAGGCTTCCCCTTTGCGGTAAGCAAAAGACATCCCAACCAATTCCGCCTCCACAGCCGTTAAACTCGTGGTTTCCGTATCGAAACAGAAAGTGCTTTGTCGGCCCAAAAATCCAATCAATGACTTAATCGCTGCCTCGCCCTGCACCAAATGGTATTGATGCGCCGTATTCGATAAATTACTAAAATGAGATACTTTTTCGTCTTCCTCTTCGGCCATCATGAAATCTGCTGGCGCTGCCGCAGGTGATCCAAACATGTCCATTTGATTCGAAGCCACCTTCGGACTTGCCTTCGCTTTCGGAGCGGCAGGTTCAGGGTCTTCGCCTAATATTCGTCGACGCAAGGTTCGGAATTCCAATTCATCCAACAAAGGTTCTAACAATTCCTTTTTAGGAGCGGTGATGACCAATTTATCCTCTTCATATTCGATGGGTACCTCACATAAAATCGTTGCCAAATGGCGCGAAAGCATGCCTTGCTCCTGGAAATTCTCCAGGTTTTCACGCAATTTACCTTTGAGCTTATCCGTATTCTTAAATAGGTTCTCCATCGAACCAAATTCCTCAATTAACTTCTGAGCCGTCTTCTCCCCAACCCCCGGAACACCCGGAATATTATCCACCGCATCGCCCATCAAACCCAGCATATCAATGACTTGGTCAACGTTTTGGATATTCCATTTCGCACAAACTTCTTTCGGACCTAAAATCTCAACACCCTTGCCCATGAAGGCTGGCTTGTACATTTTAATTCGTTCCTCGACCAATTGGCCATAATCCTTATCCGGAGTCATCATATACACCTCTATATCCGGATTCGCGCGCACTGCTTTCTTGGCAATCGTACCAATGATATCATCCGCCTCATCGCCATCCATAATCAAAATGGGAATATCCATGGCCTCCACCAATTTCTTCACATAAGGAATCGCTACCGTTATATCCTCGGGCTGTTCTTGGCGCTGGGCTTTGTAGGGCGTATACTCGACATGACGAAAAGTCGGGGCAGAAGTATCAAAAGCAACCCCCAAATAATCCGGTTTTTCCTTTTGAATGACTTCCAAAATCGTGTTCGTGAATCCAAACACGGCACTTGTATTTAAGCCTTTTGATGAAATACGGGGAGTTTTAGCGAACGCAAAGTGGGCCCGATAAATCAGCGCCATCGCATCAAAAAGGAATAATTTTTTCATAGAAATTGACTAAATTTGAACGAGCAGAAAGCCCGCTCAAAGATAAGAAATAAATATTCTGAATTATGAATTTAGCCGCCCTTCGTGAGAATTATCAAAAAGGTGAACTTCTGGAATCCTCGGTGCATCTTGACCCCATCGAACAATTTAAAATTTGGTTCCAAGAGGCACAAAATTCCCAAGTTCTCGAACCGAATGCGATGTTTTTGAGCACTGTGGGGCATGATTATAAACCCGCAGGGCGGATTGTCTTATTAAAGCACGTCAATCAAGGATTTTCCTTTTTTACCAATTACCATTCCCGCAAAGGCGCCGAACTCGCTCATCATGGCCATGCGTCTCTGACCTTCTTTTGGGGGGAATTGGAACGCCAAGTTCGCATTGAGGGGAATGTTCATAAGATGTCGGAGGTACTCTCCACCGAATATTTCCACCAACGGCCTCGCGAATCGCAGTTGGGCGCCTGGGTCTCCGACCAAAGCGCACGCGTCGAATCCCGCGAATATTTGGAACAACGCTATGCTGAATTAGCCAAACAATACGAGGGAAAAGAAATCCCCAAACCTGCTCATTGGGGAGGCTATGAGCTCATACCCGATTATTTCGAATTCTGGCAAGGTAGACCTTCACGATTACATGACCGAATTGTGTACGAAAAAGCAGGGCAGAATTGGGAGCGGTATCGGATAGCTCCTTAATTAGGTAAGAGGTGAGAGGTATGAGGTAAGAGGTAAGAACTAAGAGTTAAGAACTTAAATAGACTAGCGACTTCGGACCACCTTCGCCTCCGGACTACTTGACTACTGTCCACTGACTACTGATTACTGACTACTGATTACTGACTACTGACCACCCTCGCCTTCGGACTACGGACTACCGACCACTGACTTCCTTAGTACCTCCTCACCCCTCCCTCCTCGGATCCACACGCCAACCAAGCTTCCGTAATTGCTGTACCCGCAAACTACGATGCCCAAACTCCTCCATCACCACACCCTGCATCCAATACACCCCATTTCCCCGAAACGAATACTTTTTCAAATCCGCTGGAAAATGCACCGTATCAAAAAACTCCCCACGTACATCCACGAAATACCCGAAGTACATGCGGTCGCCCGACTTCGTACGCGTCGGCTTCAAGGTCACCAAATAACCCAAAATATCCCCCCGACCATACCTGAAATCCGCATTCAATAAAGTTTGAGGTAAATCCGATACCAAATCAAAAGGCGAACAAAGCGGAAAACCCAAAATCTCCCATTGATCAAAAGCATCCTCCGCCGGATCATGCACCAATTCCGGTAACACCCCCAAATCCGACACCTCATCCCCAAACAATTCCATCGACACCACCGGCACCGCCTTGCCCTGAAAACGCGCATGCGCCTCCCACAACAAAGGCTTCTTCTCCATCCCCAAATTCCGAAAGGCCCCCACGCGAATCAACAGCACCGCCTGCTCCAACCCCAAAGACACCCGATGCGCAAAATCCTCCCACGACCGAAAAGGCCCTCCCTGCCTCCGCGCCTCCAACAAATCCTGTATCACCCGCTTCTCCAATCCCTTCACATGCACCCAACCCATCCATACCACCGCCCCTCGAATCGAGGTTAAATAATCACTCCCATTAATTTCCGGGGCCTCCACCTGTGCCCCACAACGCCTCGCCTCATGCACATAAAACTCCGTCCGGTAAAAACCCCCAAAATTATTAATCACCGCCACCATAAACTCCAGCGGATAATAAGTCTTCAAATACAAACTTTGGTAACTCTCCACCGCAAACGACGCCGAATGCGCCTTCGAAAACGAATAGCCCGAAAAACTCTCCATCTGTCGCCACACCTCCCGAGCCACCGCCTCCTCATAACCCTTCGCCGCACAATTCACAAAAAAAGCCTCCCGTATCCGCTCAAATTCCATCCGCGAACGGGATTTGCCCGACATCCCCCGACGCAATACATCCGCCTCCGCCAAACTCAATCCCGCAAAATAATGCGCCACCTTAATCACATCCTCCTGATACACCATCACCCCATAAGTCTCCTTCATCAACTCCCCCATCAACGGATGCACGGGCTCATACGAATCCGGCGCATGATAACGCTCGATATAAGCCTTCATCATCCCAGAGGACGCCACACCCGGTCGGATAATCGACGAAGCCGCCACCAAAGTCAAATAATCCTGGCACTCCAACTTCTTCAACAACTGACGCATCGCCGGCGATTCAATGTAAAAACAACCCATCGTCTCGTGCCGCATCAACTGCTTGCGCACCTCCTCATCCCGCATAAAATCCTGCACCCGATGAATATCCACATCCACCCCACGATTCGCACGAATAATATCCACCGACTCCTTGATATGCCCCAAACCCCGCTGCGACAAAATATCAAACTTCGCAAAACCAATCTCCTCCGCCACATGCATATCAAACTGGCATATCGGAAAACCCTTGGGCATCGGCTCCAAAGCCGTGTAGGCAAATAAGGGCTCATCCGAAATCAAAATTCCACCCGCATGAATGCTTAAGTAATTCGGGAAGTCCAACAACAAATTCCCATACTTCACAATCAGCTCCTGTATCTCCGAACTCACCTCCCGCATCGCCGTCGCCGGATCCAACCACGCATCAATCTCCGCCTTCGGCAACCCAAAAACTTTGGCTAATTCCCGGTAAATCGACTTATCCCGAAACGTCACATAAGTCGCGAGCAAACACACATGCTTCGCCCCATACCGCTTAAAAATATAATCGATGATGTCATTGCGCTCATCCCAGGAAAAATCGATATCAAAATCCGGTGGACTCGTCCGATGCGGATTAATAAAACGCTCAAAATACAAATCCAAAGCCACCGGATCCACATCCGTAATCCCCAGACAATAGGCCACAATCGAATTCGCCCCCGAACCCCGTCCCACATGAAAATAGCCCCTCGACCGCGCATAGCGGATAATATCCCAGGTAATCAAAAAATACGCATCAAAATGCAATTCATGAATCACCTTCAGCTCCTTCTCCACCCGCGCCTTCGCCTCCCGGTCCGAACGCGGATAGCGATAACGCAAACCCTCATAGGCCAATTTGGTCAATAAAGCCAAATCATCCTCCCGACTCGACCCAAAGAGCTTGCGGTTTTTCGGTAATTTAAAATCAAAAGAAAAGGTGCAGTCGGCCAATAAACGCTCCGCCTCCTCCAACAAACCCGGATAATCCCGGCAAACCTCCCGCAATTCCTCCGGACTGTAGAAGCGTTCATCCGCCTGTGCCTGGTCTTTGGGCGAAAGCTTGCTCAACAAGACATTCTGGTCGATCGCCCGCAATAAACGATGCATCGAAAAACCCTGCTTGTTCAAAAAAGTAACCGGTTGGCACCACAGCATCCCACTCAAATCCTTCACATTCCACAACGATTTCAGATCACTCCCGCGGACTCCCCAACGTTCATTCGGGCCTAGGGTGCGTAAAACCTTTCGCCGACTGTACGGAAAGATGGTCCAAACATCCGCCCATTCCGGTGGACGATCGGGCCAATGACCGCCCGACAATAAGATTTGAGTCGCAAAAGCATTGATTTGAGCTAAACCCGTCGGGTTACGGGCCAAGCAGATATAACCTTTGGAAAATTCCATTCCCACGACCGGCTTAATCCCTGCCGCCGTGCAGGCCTGCACAAAATCAAAAATCCCGGATGTTCGGTGAATATCGGTAAGCGCCAACACGCGTATACCACGTGCCACGGCCGCCTCCACCAGCTGCTCGGGCGAAAGCGTTCCGTAACGGAGGCTATAATACGAATGACAATTCAGGTACATGGCTATTCCGATTTGGGTTTTAAGGCATTCCGACGCTCCCCGCGTTCCATTAAACCACTCGCGCGCAGCACCGACAAATCGCCATAACGATTCCGCAACAAATCCATCGCCCCATACAAAGGCACTAAACGCGCCCCATCATCAAACAAGCTCAATTGCTCCTGCCCCTGCAATAATTTAGAAAAGCGCACCCCGATTAAGCGAATCAATAAACGACGGTCGTACAATTTCTCGAACAACTCATGCACCGCCGGAATCAAACGATGATCACTCGCCGAGGCCGGAATACTAATTTGACGGGTATGTGTATCGAAATTCGAATAACGTAACTTGACCGTGATGCAAGAGGTGCATTGCCCCATTTTACGTAGGTCATAGGCTAGTTGCTCGGTTAAGGAACCTAAAATACGTCGGAGCAACGTGACATCCGTCGTGTCTTGCTCAAAGGTAATCTCCTTGGAAAGTGATTTTTGCTCGGAATAAGGAACCACAGGTCGCGAATCGATGCCGTTCGCACGCTCCCACAACATGACCCCGGACTTCCCAAAGGTGCGCTCCAAAACCTTTAGTGGCATTTGACTCAGGGTACCCACATGCACGATGCCCATGTTGCGCAGGGTTTGGGCAGTGACGGCACCGATCATGGGAATCTTCCCAACGGGCATCGGGGCCAAAAAGGCACGCTCCTCACCCGGCATGACCTGAAACTGTCCGGCGGGTTTGACGTGATTCGTCGCTACTTTGGAAACCGTTTTATTAACGGATAGGCCAAAGGAAATCTGCAAACCCGTTTCCGTCTGAATCCGTTTCCGCAAATCGGTCGCAAACTGGTACGAACCAAAAAAGCGCTCCATCCCCGTCATATCCAAATAAAACTCATCAATCGACGCCTTCTCTACTACCGGGGCACGATCCATAATCATCCGCGTCACCCAATCCGAATGCTGCGAATAGGCCTCAAAATCCCCACGCAACACAATCGCATCCGGACACAACTTCAGCGCCATGCGCATCGGCATCGCCGACCGGACCCCAAAGGCCCGCGTCTCATAACTACAGGCCGCGACTACCCCACGGTCCGACAAACCACCCACAATGACCGGCTTACCCACGAGACGAGAATCCCGGAGTCGCTCAACCGAGACAAAGAACGAGTCTAAGTCCATGTGCACAATGGCGCGATCTTGCATAAATTTGGTAGCTATTTGTGAATTCCGAATACCTTTCGTAACTTCGATGAGTATACGATAATATTTTGGATACGAATTTTATTCATTTTAATTAAATAAGCAAATCGCATGAGCACTTTTTTTAGTCAGAATTTACGTTTTTTACGCAGCAAGATGCCCGAGAAAACATCCCAAGAAAAACTGGCTGAAAAAAGTGCTCATGCGATTTGCTTATTTAATTAAAATGAATAAAATTCGTATCCAAAATATTATCGTATACTCATCGAAG
>JBJTMZ010000114.1:0-2991 GCA_046073805.1 Aquirufa sp. | reverse complement strand
GATAATACATGAAGGCATTGAAAATTGAGCGTTTAGATACATTTGCAGGGCATCGTGGGGCCATTTATGCCTTAAGTTCAGGGAATGAATCCCATGAAATCTATTCGGCAGGGTCGGACGGATGGGTTGTTCAATGGAATTTACAAAAGCCGGATTTGGGGAAGGTGCTCGCACAGATCACGGGTTCCGTAAATTCCATTGAACGACCCATCCATCTGATCCGGCCGAATAGATTTCATGTGATTCATGCCCCGAACTCAAGGCATAAATGGCCCCGCGATGTCCTGCAAATGTATCTAAACGCTCAATTTTCAATGCCTTCATGTATTATCGTTACAAAATTGGTAATTTTACAGGCAATTCAATCGATATGCCCGAAATTTCATCCCGACTTTCTTCTATTTGCCCAGATACATATATCTGTGTTTGGGAAATCAGCGAGTCGGCAGAATTCTTTGCTCAATTTCCTTCCCATTGGTCTACGCCCGCCATACGCGCGGAAATTCAGTCGAAAAAATACCTCGAATCCATGGCAGCACGTTTTTGCCTTTGGACGCTCATGCAAAAACGAAGGTTAGATGAACTTACATTGGAGCAAGATGAACGTGGACGTCCCTTTCTCAAAGATTCCGATTGGAACGTGAGCATCAGTCATTCTTATCCTTTCGCAGTGGCATGCCTTAGCAAAAAGCCATTCACGGGCGTTGACCTAGAAAGAAAAGGACGAAACATTCAAAAAATTGCTCCTAGATTTCTGAATCCAAATGAATTAGACAATTTGCAGCATGACGATTTAATGCTCACACTTGCTTGGTCAGCCAAAGAATCCATCTATAAAGCCTGGCAAAAACCCGGATTATCCTTACAAAAAGAGATCCAGCTCGAAATCAAGCACGAACAAATGACAGCTAAGGTTCATGAACAAGACTCCTTCCCTATTTACCACGAAATTTTTAATGATTTTGTACTGACGATGGTGAATCACTAATCCAAAGATTCAATCAAATCGGTCAACTCATCTTTGTGCGAATCGTCGCCAGCCTTCTCATAAGCCATGATGAGATTTCTTAACACCCGACGGATGATTTCCAAATTTGAACAGGGTTGGTAATACACATCATTGGGCGACAAATTTAATTGCGCCAAATAATTATCGATGTCTACCTTATTGAATATCAATCCTTTATTAAACACATTGATGTAGCATTGAAGCTCGTCTTCCTTGTAGGTTAGGACAAATAAATTAGGAAGATTTACCCCATAAATGGGCATGCCAAGTTTTTGTGCAATCCACATGTAGATCACGCACAAGCTAATTGGATTGCCTTTGCGGGTTTCCAATACGACATTAATAAACGAATTGTTCGCAGCGTGGAAATTCTTGGTATTCGCCCCAAACTTTAACTGATCAAATAACACCCCATTGATAATCTTAATTTGGTCCATCGGATGCAAATTCTCACGAATCTGAGGCCAAACCTCGAAATAGAGCTGTTCCATATCAGCCCGTAACTGCTCAAATGAATAATCCGGGAAACGATAGGTGGACACAATCCACATCCCCTCCAACAAATCCATGGAGCCACTCTCCTTCCATTGCAACAAGCGTTGTTTCGTAGAATTGAGTTGGAAATCATGAATCATATTCTCCAACTTACTTTGAACCAAGGGATTAAGACTCAAATTCTCCCACTCGTTTTCGAGTAATGGAATGATTTGGGGACCCAAAGAGCGCATTTTGGCTTCTACCATGTCAACGACCTCAGGATCGGTGTCGTCGAGTAATTGGATCATTGCTTTGATTGCCGGTTCTTCCATGGATGAGTTTTGATGTACAAAAATAGGTAATTTGTTTCTTGTGTCAACATCTCTGAACATTATTCCGAAATTCACTTTTTTTAGGCGAAAAATCGGCCTAAATTTGTTGTTGGATTAAAGCGCATTGCTTCTATGAACATTTTAATAACCGGTGGAGCGGGATTTATTGGGTCGCATACCTACGTTGCCTTGAAAGAACACGGTTTCAACCCGATTATTGTCGATAATTTCTCCAATTCCAATGAAACGGTTATTTCACAATTAGCTGAAATTTGTCAAGAATCCGTTGAAATCGTTCAAGGGGATATCAATGACCCTCTGGTTTGGGATCAGCTTTTCTCTCAATACAACATTGAGGGAATTATTCATTTTGCCGCAGCTAAGGCCGTCGGAGAATCAGTCGAAAATCCCTTAAAATACTATCGAAATAACGTAGGATCAACGATTTTGTTGTTGGAGAAAATGCAGCAATACGGGATTAAAAACCTGGTATTCTCGTCTTCTTGCACGGTATATGGGCAACCCGACACCTTACCGGTAACGGAAAATTCACCCGTCCTTCGTGCGCTCTCCCCTTATGGAAACACCAAACAGATTTGTGAGGAAATCATTGCGGAAACCACCTTGGCAACCAAGGATTTAAAATCCATTTCCTTACGCTATTTTAATCCCATTGGGGCTCATAAAAGCGCGAAAATTGGGGAATTACCTTTGGGACCGCCTGCGAATTTAATTCCTTTTTTAACGCAATCTGTGGCCGGTTTACGGGGTCCCTTGCAAGTTTGGGGAACGGATTATCCAACACCCGACGGTACGGCGATTCGTGATTATATACACGTTTGTGACCTAGCGGATGCACATGTCAAGGCATTAGCCTATTTAATACAACAAGAAAAAGCACCTTTTTACGATTACTTTAATATCGGTTCTGGGCAAGGAAGCTCTGTGATGCAGGTCATTCAAGCTTTTGAGTCGGCAACAGGTAAAAAGGTCAACTACGAAATTCGGGATAAACGCCCTGGGGATATTACCTCGGTGTATGCATCCACAGAAAAATCAAATAAAATACTCGATTGGAAAGCTAAAAGAAGCCTGGAGGAATCCTTACGGGATGCTTGGGCGTGGCAAGAGGCAATTAAATAAGTATATGAAAAAACTCGTTATCACCGGCGG
>JBJTMZ010000113.1:0-4110 GCA_046073805.1 Aquirufa sp. | reverse complement strand
GTCCGCCTTCTTGGAATTCATGCCTTTTGCCATGGTATCGGGGTTTAAGCCCCCAAGTACGACATAATTATTGGTTTTACCTCCCTTCTTCGTTTTCCCTAAACCACCAACAAGCCCATCTCCCGCAGCTCCTCCACCAATTCCCCCTCCCAAAAACGCTCAAAATTCCCCAAGCCCGACTTCGTAAATTTCGTCTTAAACTCCTCAAATGTCCCCGTTCTTTCCGGCCCCAAGGCTAAGCTCGGTAGCGTATTTACCAACCAATTGCCCATCTTTTCCGGCACCTCCAATTCCACATCCTCACGCCCCAGACTAAATGTTAAGGTTTTGGTGGGTTTGTCGTAGGTAGGGTTTGGTCCGAGCCAACAAACCTTCGCGTTCGCTTTCGGGAACTTATCCTCCTTCTGGCTTAGTATCCGCGCGATGTAATTCTTCGGAATCTGCGTCCGCGGTATCTTAAATTCAAACCATTCCTGCAGCGGCATGTCCAAACCTATGCCATGCATGTAATTAAACAAGGACTTCTTCAGCCCCTCGCTAAACTGCGCATGATCCGCACCCGTCGGGTCCGCATGCTCCAAATCATTATTCGCAAAAGCTCCCGGCGTCGGATTCAAAATCTCAATCTGATAAGCATCCGGATTCAGGCCCACCGGGCTATGCGCCGTCAACGCAAATTGATGCCAAAAACCAGAATGCATCACCCCATTTTCGACCAGTTGGCGAACCACCTCCAGCGAATCTACCGTCTCCTGCGCACGCTGCGTCGGGAATCCATACATCAAATACGCATGCACCAATATCCCCGCCTGCGTGAAATGATCCGCCACTTGTGCTACCTGGGAAACGGTGACGCCCTTATCTATTAAGGCCAACAAACGATCAGACGCGACCTCCAATCCCCCCGAAACCGCGATGCAGCCCGAGCGAACAAGGAGTTGGCATAAATCCCGCGTAAAACTCTTCTCAAAACGAATATTCGTCCACCAGACCACCGTCAAATCCCTACGGATTATCTCCAGGGCCACATCCCGCATCAAGGCCGGCGGCGCGGCCTCATCCACAAAATGGAAACCGTTGTTTCCGGTTTGTTGGATCATCGCCTCGATGCGATCCACCAACATCGGTGCGGTCGTCGACTCGTAATTTTTTATGTAATCCAAAGAGATATCGCAAAAGGTGCACTTACCCCAGTAACAGCCATGGGCGAGCGTCAACTTGTTCCAGCGCCCATCGCTCCACAAACGGTGCATCGGATTCGCGATTTCAATAACCGATAAATATTTGTCCAAAGGCAGATCCGTGTAATCCGGAATGCCCACGTCCTTCTGCTTGACATCGGATTCTTTGGCGCCATTGAGGTAGGTGACGATGCCATCTTGCCGACAAAATGTTCGTTTCAAATCCTGCAAGTCCCGCTTCCCCGCCAGATGCTCCATTAAATTCATCAAAGGCGTTTCGCCATCATCCAAACTGATGAAATCGACGAAATCAAATACCCTAGGCTCCCGCAAGGAACGTAATTCGGTATTCGCGTAACCACCGCCTAATGCGACTTTGATGTGCGGATGATGTTGTTTCAACCATTGCCCGCAACGCAGGGCGCTGTATAAATTACCCGGGAAGGGTGTGGTAATCGCGACCAAATCTGGTTTTTCGACCAGGATTTTTTCGGATAAAATGTTGACTAATATCTCATCGATATAAGTAAGCGGCGCATGCAGCGCCTCGTGTAATTCCTGAAAACTGGATGCCGAGCGACCGAGTCGTTCCGCGTAACGACTAAACCCAAAATGCGGGTCCACCGCCTCAATGATTAAATCGGATATATCTTCTAAATATAGCGTGGCCAAATGCCTTGCTTTATCCCGCACCCCCATGCTGCCGAAGGCCCATTCCAAATCCGCGACCTGCTGAAAACGCGATGCCTCGGGCAAGTAGTTTTGCTCGGCGATGAGATGCGCCATCGTCGGGTTTTTATCATGCAAGAAGGAAATAACCGGATCAATGCTGCGCAGGTAAGCGCTTTTCAGTCGCATCATTCGCTGCCCATTTTCACTCAATTCCTTGCCCGATGACTCGATGCGTGCGAACAATTGGGCTAATCCATTTTTGGAAAATACCTGTAGGATGACCTCCAAACCCAAGTCGGCCTGATACGACGTCAGCCCCTTCGTATTCAAAAAACCCTTCAAATAAGCCGTCGCAGGGTAGGGCGTATTGAGTTGGGTAAAGGGCGGGGTAATAAAAAATACCTTGGGTTGGGTTGCGCTCATGGATTTCAAAATTACGCCAAAATCATCATTTTTCTTCTATCTTGCAGACACTAATCGCAAGCTATGAAAAACATCCTCTTCGCCGCTTTGGCGGCCATCAGCCTCTGGGCATGTTCTCCGAAAAGTGAGACGGTCTCCAACTACTTTACTTACCCAGATTCCCTCGAATCTGCCGGTGTCAAAATGATTCCCATCAAAACCCCGAAGGGGACCTTCAAGGTTTGGACGAAACGCTTTGGCAATAATCCCAAGATTAAGATTCTCCTTTTACATGGCGGGCCGGCCATGACGCACGAATACATGGAATGCTTCGAGACCTTCTTCCAGCGCGAGGGCTTTGAGTTTTACGAATATGACCAGTTGGGGTCTTATTACAGCGACCAGCCGACCGACACCACCTTATGGACCAACGAGCGTTTTGTGGAAGAAGTGGAACAAGTGCGTCAAGCCATCGGTGCCGATGCCTCCAATTTCTATATTCTCGGAAATTCCTGGGGTGGGATTTTGGGCATGGAATATGCCCTGAAATACCAGAAGAATTTGAAGGGTTTGTTGGTCTCCAACATGGTCGCAAGCGCCCCGGAATATGGCAAATATGCCGAGGAAGTTTTGGCCAAACAAATGGATCCCCAAGTCCTGGCTGAAATCCGGGCCATCGAGGCGAAAAAAGACTTCGCGAATCCGCGCTACATGGAATTGTTGATCCCCAATTTTTACCACGAACACATCTGCCGTTTGAAAGAATGGCCAGACGGACTGAATCGTTCCTTGAAACATGGGAACAACAGCATCTATGTGCAGATGCAAGGCCCATCCGAATTTGGCATCGCGGGTTCGTTGGCGAAATGGGATATCAAAAACCGACTGAAAGAAATCGCCGTTCCTACCCTGATGATTGGCGGGAAATACGATACCATGGACCCGAAAGCCATGGAAGAGCAGAGCAAGATGGTGCAAAAAGGTTCTTACCTCTATTGCCCGAATGGCAGCCACCTATCCATGTGGGATGACCAAAAAGTCTACATGAAAGGTGTGATCGATTTCATTCACAAGGTTGACGCGGGTGCCAACTAGCCTCAGTCCAAGCAATCCATGCCGATGGGTGCTCCGTCTGGAATTTTCGGGGTATCCATCGGTTTCCAATCATTCGGATTCGCCTTAAACTGCTCGATCGTCTGCACCATGTATTTCGCCATGGGCGTTGCTAATTTGCTGTAATGGCCACGAATCTTCTGCACCGCCTCATGTACTTGGGCCGCCGCCAACGGCGATAAACTCGGCGCATTCAAGATATTCAATAAAGCTGCTACGACCTTGTAATTTATCGTCTCCTGCGTTGCCTGCAAATAAGCATCCGCATGGGATTTCATGATCGTCGACTGCACCACATGATTCAAGGTCTCTTCCAATCCTAATTGCTTTGCATCCACCGCCTTGTTGCCCGCTAAACGAGATAGGCGTTCAGGATGTAGTAAAAAATCCAGCGTAAAATCACTCGCTGATTCCACCGCTCCCAGTGGATCGAAGGTGATACCCGTTTTGCCTTTGAAGGACTCGCGGGTACGGTCGTAATTGAAGGCACGCGGAGGGAAGAGTGCCAATTTATCTTTTGGAATGGCCAAATGCTGCGCATCCAAAGTTTGGGTAATCGTGTGTAAAGCGTCCAACTGCAAAGCCAAAGGTGCCGGCGTAAGCACTAATTCCTTGCCACCTCGCACGGCATAGTTATACTCGGATCCACCGATGATTTTAGACACAGCCTCTGTTTGATAGCGGTGTAAAAAATACAAGGGAACAAATACGTCCTCTAAATGTGAATAGGTCTCGTTGGGAC
>JBJTMZ010000112.1:0-14181 GCA_046073805.1 Aquirufa sp. | reverse complement strand
AATCTGGATGGATGATAATAAGTCCATTTATTTGGAGGGTGTATCTGCTAAACCACACCGTTGGGAAGATTTCAAACCTTACCAAGAGAAATATGATCATCCACTGTGGAAAGCACACGCAGCTGATGCCGAAAATGCGGGTCACGGTGGAATTGATTATTTTGTTTTACGAGCCTTTATCGAATCCATTAAAAATAAGGTAGCTCCTCCGATCGATGTGTATGACGCGGCGGCGTGGTCGGCGATTTCGCCATTATCCGAGGAATCCATCGCGAAGGGCTCTGCTCCTATTCAAATTCCCGATTTCACGCGTGGAAAATGGAAAAATAATCAACCAATTTTTGCTTTAAACGATCAATACTAAACCTATGTCAACTACAAAATCTTCCAATGGACCTTTAATCATGATCGGAATACTCTTTTTTGTATTCGGATTTGTGACATGGGTTAATTCAGTGCTTATCGCATTCTTTAAGGATGCCTTCGATTTGAATAATTTTCAATCGCTATTAGTAACCTCCGCTTTTTTTATCTCTTATTTTGTCATGGCGATTCCATCGTCTTGGGTATTAGCAAAAACAGGCTTTAAAAATGGGATGTCCTTTGGATTATTAGCGATGGCAGCTGGTACACTTCTGTTTATTCCTGCAGCTAAAGCGGAAAACTATGCTTTATTCCTTTTGGGTTTATTTGTGATTGGAACGGGCCTGGCTTTATTACAGACAGCCTCAAATCCTTATGTGACCATTTTAGGTCCTTCCGAAAGTGCAGCCCAACGAATTTCGGTGATGGGTATTTGTAATAAAGTGGCGGGTATCTTAAGTCAAGTCATTTTTGGCGGTCTTCTATTGTCCTCTGCAGCCGGTGCTGCTAAATTGGAAACCGTGATTATGCCTTACGGTATTATGACAGCAATATTAATATTACTAGCCTTATGGGTTCGTTTTTCTTCGTTGCCGGAAGTGGAAGCGGAAGAAACAGAGGAAGAAAAAAGTGCGTCCAAAGCAAGTGTTTGGGCCTATCCTAATTTAGTTTTAGGCCTCGTGGCTTTTTTCTTGTATGTAGGTGTGGAAGTAATGGCAGGTGACACAATTATCAATTACGGCGTGTCCAAAGGCTTTAGCATGGATGTGGCTAAATCATTTACGAGTTATACCTTGTATGGCATGCTGGCGGGGTATATTGTTGGGATTTTATTTATTCCAAAATATTTAAGCCAACAAAAAGCCTTGAATTATTCAGCTCTATTGGGAATTCTTTTTTCAGTAGGTGCTGTGGTATTGAACGGATATTTATCTGTTTTATGCATTGCGCTTTTGGGATTAGCCAATGCATTGATGTGGCCAGCTTTATGGCCTTTGGCAATTCAGGGTTTAGGTAAATTTACCAAATTAGGATCTGCGCTAATTATTATGATGATTTCTGGTGGTGCTTTGGTGCCCTTATTATACGGATCAATTGCGGATCGTTTGGGAGATACTCAAACGGCCTATGCGATTATGATTCCATGTTATTTATTTATTCTTTTTTACGCAACAATTGGCCATAAAAAGAGTTCATGGTAATAGAAAGATAATTCACAGAGGCCCCATCTTTCATTGTGAGATGGGGCTTTTCTTTGTAAATTTGATTTATGAATCGATTATTTGAATCCCCCAATGCGCACCTTATTGCTGACGGCAATCAATATGCGCCTTCGCTTTGGACTTACCAACGACGTGAAACCATCCCGGTTCAGATTGGGGATTTATACATGGGCTCCGACTTCCCCATTCGCATTCAATCGATGACAACCGTCGATACAATGGATACGCAAGGGTCAATTGAGCAATCGATTCGGATGATTGATGCCGGATGTGAGCTAGTTCGTATTACAGCTCCATCTGTTAAGGAGGCCCAAAATTTAGAAAATATTCGCAAGGGCTTGCGCGAACGAGGATATAATACCCCGTTGGTAGCCGATATTCACTTTACGCCTAATGCCGCGGAATTAGCCGCACGCATCGTGGAAAAGGTTCGTATTAATCCTGGAAATTATGCGGATAAAAAGCGTTTCGAAACCATTGATTATACAGATTCCTCCTACCAAGCTGAATTAGAGCGTATACGTGATAAATTTTTGCCTTTAGTGAAGATTTGCAAGGAATATGGAACCGCCATGCGCATCGGTACGAACCATGGTTCATTGTCGGATCGTATTTTAAGTCGGTATGGCGATACGCCCCTCGGTATGGTTGAATCCGCTTTGGAGTTCTTGCGTATTTGTGAGGATGAGAAGTATTACAACATTGTGCTTTCCATGAAATCTTCCAACACGCAAGTCATGGTGGAAGCCTACCGTTTGTTGAGCAAAAAGCTTGCTGACGGAAATTTCAAGCCTTATCCGATGCACTTGGGTGTTACGGAGGCTGGCGAAGGCGAAGATGGTCGAATCAAATCTGCAGTTGGCATTGGAACGCTTCTAGAAGATGGTTTAGGTGATACGATTCGTGTTTCGTTGACGGAAGATCCTGAATTTGAGATTCCTGTGGCGCAAGAATTGGTTCGACGTTATCAATTTAGGGCACAAAATAGTACGCCAATCGAGCCAGTTCAATTAGCCGAAAAACAATTGGTATCCCCGATCAATCCATTTGCGCATGAACGCCGCTTAACGAATGAGATTGCCAATTTTGGTGGTCATCAAGTTCCCAGAGTGATTGCTGATTTTTCACATAACCCGCATATTCAAATGGAGGATTTAAAAGCCATCGGGCATTTTTATCTTCCTGAACCGGATAAATGGGTGATGAATGATTTAGGTGCTGATTATATCTATACGGGTAAATATGCGGTGGATTTCATGTTACCGAATGGTTTGAAGCAGATTGTCAACGCAGAAAATTGGTCGGGCGACCCACATGTTTTCCCATTGTTTCATTTAGAGGAATGGCAACAAGCAGATTCAAAGCATGCCAACTTAAACTTTGTTTCGGTCAATGCGGAGGATTTATCTGAATTGAATGCTTTGAATTTGGAAACGGTTGTGCTTGTCTTAAGGAGTGAAAATGCGCACCAAATGGCAGCACTTCGTCGGGCCTTTTTCGAATTCATTCAATTAGGAATTCAAACGCCGGTTATACTTCATTTAAGCTATCCGAATGTAGATGCGGATCAATTACAGCTTTTTGCTCCTACGGATGCGGGAGGTTTGTTGATCGATGGATTCGGGGATGGTATTTTGTTATCCATGCCGTATAGCCAAGACAAAAATGCATTGATGAATGCTACGGCCTTTGGAATTTTACAGGCGAGTCGGGTTAGAATCTCCAAAACGGAATACATATCCTGCCCTTCTTGTGGCCGGACCTTGTTTGATTTACAAGAAACAACCGCACGTATTCGCCAAGTAACCGATCACTTAAAAGGAATCAAAATCGGGATAATGGGTTGTATCGTGAATGGCCCTGGTGAAATGGCTGATGCCGATTACGGCTATGTGGGAATTGGTAAAGATAAAATTGCCCTATATCGCGGCCAAGAGGTTGTGAAAAAATCCGTTCAGGCTGATTTAGCGGTGGATGAATTAATACAGTTAATTAAAGAGGATGGAAATTGGCGTGAGCCCCAACAAACTAACTAGTCATGAGCAGATTAAGAGAACAGTTCCGTATTGGAGAAGTATTCACCTATTTTATTCGTGTATTTCAAAAGCCTAAGCCCGGTGCACCGACGAATTTTAACATCCGTACGATGCATACGATTAACAAGATTTCAATCGTGATGTTCTTGTTTTGCGTCTTAGTGATGCTTTACAGAGCCTTTTTGCGTTAGTTAGCGTAGCCCAAATTTACACCAATTCGTTTGAGCGAATTTAAGAGCAGCCTTGTCTTTTGTTTTCGATTTAACAAAATCACACAAGTACTGATATTCTTTTGGTCCTGGAGCGCTTGGAAGCTCATCTATCAGATTTTCGATTACCTTGATGGCTGCCATAGCCTTTTTTTGCTTAAAAAGCATGATGCTTTCTGCCATCCAAGTCCGACGAACGATTGAACCTTTGTCGATACCCGCCTTAGCCATTTGGGATTTCAATTTTTCAACATCAGCCTTACTCAATTTATTAACCTGCGAGCTGGTCATTACGATTTGGAATACATTCTCATAAATCATTTTAACCATGGCAGGGTCAGCAATTCGATTGTATTGATCTAAATGACCCACAAAATACTCAAACAAGGTATTGTTGTTGTTCATCATGATAAGTTGCATCATATTCAATGCGCTTTGATTGATGTATTGTGTAGTGGGTAAAACACGAACCAACTCGTTAACCATTTTAATATTTGTCACGGTATCTGCCGTCAAGCGCGCAAATTGTGCGTAATTGTAGAGAAATGCGACACTGCGTTCTCCCGATTTAAATTTAGTGGCAAAATTACCCGCTTGTTCAGTTGGATTGGCAGCTTTCTGCGCAATCGCATTCACGTTAACAACACTATTTTCTTTCTCGCCAAACGCTCTCGCTTGAACCAATTTCATGCTCTTGGGTTCAAAGAACAAAAATGTGGGTGTGGCGTTGATAATAATCTTTAACTGTTGAAGAATTTTTTGATTCTCTGGTTTACGAACATCCAATTGATAATTAATAAAACGGGCATTGTATATGGCCCCAACTTGCGGTTGGGCAAATGTTCCCGTGAAGGAATTGCAAATATGGCAATCGGGTGCGTATACCTCGACAAATAAGAGTTTGTTTTGTTTTTTAGCTAAGTCAATCGCTGTATTTAAGTTGCTGTTTTTCAGGAAGTTAACGCCTTTTTGAGCAAAAATACTTGAAGAAACTACGCAGAATAAAAGGCAAAGTTTGAGGTATCGCATAAGTCTAATTTATTGCCCCTGAGAGGCTGCTGTGATTTCTTTTTTGAGGTTTTGAGAGAGCTTTTTACAAACTTGTTCTACTTCCAAAGCAAATTCGGAATCCCCCGTAGCCTGCAAAGCAGCATCTCAAACTGTTCCCATAATTTCAATGAAAAAACGCTTCATATCGAGTACTTCCATGTCTTTTGTCCATAGAGGTAATGCTAAAGTACCTTTGTGATACGGATCCCAGGTGGCTACTAAAATGGCTTTGGTTTCCTCAATCCCTTCGTTGGGGTTGTCTGTTGCCGACCAAGATATTTGTTCCGGAATGCTATTGTCGTCTAATTGTATTTTGAAATTGATTTCAGATTGTTTCATGATGGCTTTTGTTTTTCGATTCATCTCTGTGTTTCCAAAGCAAATAAATCGTATTTTCGTACAAAAGTAAGAAAACTAAATGGTTCGAGCAGAAATAATTACCATTGGCGATGAGATTCTCTACGGCCAAATCTTGGATACCAATACCCAATGGATCAGCTTGGAACTCGATAAAATCGGGATTAAAACCGTACGTAAGTCCTCGGTGGGTGATCAACGTGAGGAAATCGTACAAATCCTTCAGGAAGCACAAAAACGCGCTGATATCGTCTTTATTACGGGTGGATTAGGGCCAACCAAAGACGATTTAACTAAGAAAATCTTAGCAGATTTCTTTAATTGTAAGTTGGAATATCACCCGGAGGCTTTATCCGATGTCACGGAATTCTTCGCAAAGCGAGGACGTGAATTGAGTGATATCAATCGCGATCAGGCTTTATTGCCGACCAAGTGCACATTTATCCCGAATAAGCAAGGTACTGCACCAGCCATGTGGTTCAATGAGCATGATACCATTTGGGTGTCTATGCCAGGTGTACCCTTTGAGATGAAGGCCATCATGGAGACAGAGGTCTTGCCACGCATTTCAAAGTATTTTAAACTACCCGTCATTGTTCATCAAATTCGAAAAGTCGTTGGTATTGGAGAATCCTATTTGTCGGATCTCATTCAAGACTGGGAATTGCAATTACCGAAACATCTTAAGCTGGCGTATTTGCCATCTTTAGGAATTGTAAAGCTTCGTTTAACGGGTTTTGGCGAGGATAAGGAAAAAATTAACCAGGAAATCGTGGATGAATTTGACCGAGTTATGCCTTTGGTTAAAGGGTATGTATTCGGAAAGGAAAAGGATGAACTAGCGGCGGTGGTGGGCCAATATCTTGTTTCACAACAAGCAACGCTTGCCGTCGCAGAAAGTTGTACGGGAGGATATTTGGCGCATCAGTTTACGCAACATGCGGGCAGTTCAGCGTATTTTCAAGGGGGGATTTTGAGCTATTCAAATAAGGTGAAAGTTAAGCAATTGGGCGTTTCTGAGGATATTTTGAAAAATCACGGTGCCGTCAGTGAAGCATGTATTTCAGCTATGGCAGAAGGTGCTAGGATAGTATTGGGGACAACTTATGCACTGGCTACCTCGGGTATCGCGGGTCCAGATGGAGGAACGGAGGAGAAACCCGTTGGAACAATATGGATCGCTTTAGCTCATCCCCATGGCGTGATAACACGGAAATTAACGCAAGGTGGTACGCGCCTTCAAAATATACATTTAAGTTCTTTGGCGGCAATTAATTTGTTGCGTCGCTATTTGTTAAACGATTTGGCAGACTAATATGGCAATTACAGAAATCATCATGCCTAAGATGGGCGAAAGTATCATGGAGGCGACCGTATTAAACTGGTTGAAGCAGCCGGGTGATTACGTGGAAGCAGATGAGTTTATCTTAGAGGTTGCAACGGATAAAATTGACACGGAGGTACCTTCGCCAGTGGCGGGAATCTTGAAACAAATTTTAATTCCCGTGGGTCAGGTGGCGACGATTGGAAAGGCAATCTGCGTGATTGATGCGAATGATGATGTTCCACTTGAAAAGAAATCTTTTGATGCTGAAGAGGTATTCCATCCGGAGCCTGAAATAGCGGCTTTAACGGATTTGAGTTTGGGCAATATTGATGTGAGTACGGATAAGGCGAATCCATGGGTTTCGCCGTTGATTAAGCAGATTTGTCAACAAGAGAAAGTCTCTCAGCGTGAACTGAGTGAGATTCGGGGTTCCGGAATGGACGGTCGGGTGACGAAAAAAGATGTTTTGAATTACATTGCGGTTCGAAATTCGAAGCGAATGATAGCTTCAGGGACCTTGAGTCAAGGTCCGGGTTTGCGATTGCCAGGTGATGAAGTGATTGAAATGGATCGCATGCGGAAGATGATTTCGGAACGCATGTCGGATTCAAAGCGAATTTCCCCCCATGTAACATCATTCTTAGAAGCTGATATAACGAATTTGGTTCAATGGCGCGAGCAAAACAAAGCTAAGTTTCTGGAGAAATACAAGGAACCAATTACTTATACTCCCCTCCTATTTATGGCTACGGCCAAAGCCATTAAAGATTTTTCAGGAATCAATATTTCGGTTGAGGGTAATTACATTGTACAACATAAACAAATCAACATTGGAATGGCGGTTGCCTTACCGAATGGGAATTTAATTGTACCTGTTATTCACAATGTGGATGAATTATCATTGCTTGAATTAACAAAGAAGGTTAATGATTTGTCAAACCGCGCGCGTAAAAACAAGTTGACCCCTGCGGATTTAGAAGGTGGTACCTATACGATATCCAATATCGGTGGTTTTGGAAACTTAATGGGTACTCCAATTATTGTGCAACCGCAAGTGGCGATTATGGCTTTTGGAGTCATTGAAAAGAAACCAGCGGTTATCACAGGTCCTAACGGGGAAGATCAAATAGCGATTCGTCAGAAGATGTTTATATCCCACTCTTATGACCACCGTGTGGTGGATGGTTCATTAGGTGGCGGATTCGTTAAACGGGTATCTGATTACTTGGAAAAATTTCAGATCGATTTAGACATCTAATAAAAAAGGCTATCAGAAATGATAGCCTTTTTATATTTAGAATTTAGCATTTGGGTCTTTGACATTGGGTCGAATGATTCGCAACCAGGTCAAAAGTTTGATCATTGGGTATGTCGGGTCAAATTCAAACCACTTCGTCGCGAAGTTTACACGATTCGGTAATTTGTGGTGGTTATTTTGAAATAACTCGCCCATCATCACCACATCAAAAACCAATGAATTACGAGAATGATCGTGATTGTCATAGTTTTGGTAGCCATACTTATGTCCAGACCAATTCACAATGGCTCCGTGAACGGGTCCCATTAAGAAGTGTACAGGTAGCAAAAAGAAGAATGCCCAGTGCATATCAAAATAGATAAATGCTACAATGTACAGGGATGCGTAGGCAACTCCCCAACCAATTCGTGAAATCCATGAATCTCCAATCTTCTCAATGGTTTTAGAAACAGGGTAATCATGCTCAAATCGTTCTTCAACTTTTTGCTTACGGTTCAAAACCGCATTGTAAATATCTTTCGTTTTCCACATCATGGTAAACACATTACTCGAAAACATGGGTGAATGTGGATCCTTAGCTGTATCTGAGAATGCATGGTGCATGCGGTGTAAAATCGCATAAGCTCGTGGGCTCAAAAAAGAGGATCCTTGAGACAAGTAAGTCAAGAAATAAAAGAATTTCTCCCAAAACTTGTTCATTAAGAACATTTTATGAGCTGAATAGCGATGTAAAAAGAATGTTTGACTAAATAAGGAAACGTACCAGTGAATAATAAATGCGGGAAGTACTAATTGCATAAAAATGTATTAAAGTTCTAAGTCACAAATTTACATACGAAAATCTCCACATTGTGCAATTTGGATGAATACTTTTCTGATTTTTGTCAGATTATCCCTCTTCTCTGAGTAAATGAATGGCATGTGTGCTAGCTATACCAGCCGTTTCAGTTCGTAAAATAGCCTTTCCTAAACTGAATGGCGTAAATGCGTTATCAAACATCGCTTTCGTTTCTTGATCGGTAAAATCACCTTCAGGTCCTATGAAGATATGATAGTGCTTTACCTTTTGCATTTGTTTGGATAATGTGCCAACGGGTGGGTCACTAATGTGGGCAAAGAGAATTTGGGAATCGGTCGTTGATTTAATCGACTTGATTATTTCATGAAGAGCTTGCAAGGGTTGAATTTTTGGGAGATAAAGATTTTTGGATTGTTTGAGGGCTGCAATGGCAATTTTCTCCAACCTTGATGTCTTCATTTCTTTGCGTTCTGAATTCTTCGAGGTGAAAAAAACGATTTCATGAATCCCAAACTCGCAGCACTTTTCCACCATCCATTCCATGCGTTCCATTTGTTTCGTGGGTGCGATATATAGATGGATTTGATAATTCGGCTCCGTTTGTTTTTCGATTAGTTGAACATTCGTGAAGCTCGTTTTTTTGGCATCCGTGTTGTCTATGGTGGCCTCGTAAAGCCCTCCTACTCCGTCCAATAATCGAATTTTATCTCCTTTGCGGATACGCAAAACCCGACAAGCATGAAACGACTCCTCTTCATTGAGGGTTCCGATGCTAGTCGGGTTAGGTGCAAAAAATACATATTTACTCATGTATTACTCAGGGTCTTCAGAGCGGAACGAAAAACGAGATGGATCTAAGGAAAGCGTTCCTCCATTAAAATCAGTAATGAATTTTTCAATGACTTCATCCTCCAAAGAAGGTACATAGAGAGCAGCTTCTAATCCGATACCGAAATCAAAATTTTCATCGATTTCAATGTATTCGCTCACCTTGATTTCGTCATTTTCTTCTAATTCATCGATGATTTCAAGAATCATAACTTCAACTTCTTCATCAAGTGATTCGTTTTCAACATAAGTCTCATCGCGATTTTCGATGGGTACATATAATGGAAAGTGATGAATAGCCTCTTGCTCAGCAGCCTCATATACAGCACTTGCATAATGTAATTGCAGTGTGCACAAGATTGCATCATAAATCACTTCTTGTTTGTTAAAATGGCCCACGAATTGAATGTGGACCATTTCTTTTTCATTCCCTGTAGGCAAATCATCATCTTCGATAACGATAAAAGATTTTTTAGCCTGAATACACTGGTCTTTTAGCTGTTGAATTTCTTCCGCAGAAAAACCAGGGTTTGTTGGAGTTGCCATAAGGTCAATTTTTATTTGATAAGTAATAATTCGCGGTATTTCGGTAGAGGCCACTCATCGTCATCAACGATAAGTTCGAGTTTATCAACCGCATAGCGAATTTCTTCAAAATACCCTTTCACCTTGGTGCCATACAATTGCGCGCGTTCTTCTAAATCTTCGATGTTGTTTGCTTCCTTGCGGGCCTCTGTCATCTCATTTTGCAAACGAACAATGGTGGATGTGTATTCTGAAATCTTTTTAATCATTTCAATCGTTGGTGCAAAGTATTGCGGATCAATACCGATTTCTTTTTGACCTTTCACATTTTCAACCAACTGAGTTTGGTACTTTAATGATGTGGAAACAATGTGATTGATGGCCATGTCCCCAATAACACGCGACTCAATCTGAATTTTCTTCACATAGTTTTCCAATTCAATTTCATGGCGTGCATGCATTTCCTCTTTTGAATAGATACCGTGTTTGGTGAACAATTCAATGGATTCTGGACGCGCATAAACAGCAAGTGCTTCGGGGGTTGTTTTAAGGTTCGACAAACCTCTTTTTTCTGCTTCCGCTACCCACTCATCCGAATATCCATTTCCTTCAAAACGAATTTTCTTTGACTCTTTTACGTATTTTTTGAGAACTTCCATGATGGCAAGTTCTTTCTTGACTCCTTTTTCTAAAATAACCTCAACTTCCTTGCGGAATTTGATTAGTTGATCTGCAACGATGGTATTCAATACAGTCATTGGAGCAGCCGAATTCGACGAGGAACCTACCGCACGGAACTCAAATTTGTTACCTGTAAAGGCAAATGGAGATGTTCGGTTACGGTCCGTATTATCTAAGATAAGTGAAGGGATTTTATTGATTCCCAACTTAAGGTAAACATTATCGCCTTTTTCCAAAGTGATATCATCGATATCGCTCATATTTTCTAGGTCATCCAAAACCTGGCTCATGGTTGAGCCCAAGAAGGCAGAAACAATAGCTGGCGGTGCTTCATTGGCACCTAAACGATGCTCATTGCCGGCAGAAGCGATAGACGCACGCAATAAATCGGCTTGATCGTGAACTGCTTTCAGGGTATTCACAAAGAAAGTCAAGAAGCGTAAATTTTCTTTCGGTTTCGAAGATGGGCCTAATAAGTTGACTCCTGTATCTGTTGCTAAGGCCCAGTTGTTGTGCTTGCCCGAACCATTGATTCCAGCGAAGGGTTTTTCATGGAATAATACCTTCAATTTGTGTTTAGAAGCTACTTTGTTCATTAAATCCATCAACAAGGCATTGTGGTCACATGCTAAGTTGGCCTCTTCAAACGTAGGCGCTACTTCAAATTGTGCAGGTGCAACCTCATTGTGACGCGTACGAACTGGCATTCCTAATTTCAAAGCTTCAATTTCAAAATCTACCATGAATGCATTTACGCGATTCGGGATTGATCCAAAATAATGATCTTCTAATTGTTGGCCTTTAGCAGGTGCATGCCCAAATACTGTCCGACCAGACATTACCAAGTCGGGTCTAGCGTTAAACAATGCCTCATCCACTAAAAAGTATTCTTGCTCAGCTCCTAATGTTGGGATTACTTTGCTTACATCCCGATTGAAAAACTCTTTAACAACAGCTGTGGCAGCTTTATCAATTAATTCAATGGATTTTAATAAAGGTGTTTTGTAGTCGAGCGCCTCTCCTGTATATGAAACGAATACCGATGGTATACATAATGTAGCTGTTCCAGCCGCATTTTCCATGATAAACGCCGGTGACGATGGATCCCATCCCGTATAGCCGCGCGCTTCAAAAGTGGAGCGAATTCCGCCGTTTGGAAATGAGGACGCATCAGGTTCTTGTTGTACTAAGGCTGAGCCTTTAAACTTCTCAACAGCTTTTCCTGTGCTTAAATCGATATCAAAAAATGAGTCGTGTTTTTCTGCGGTTGTACCGGTCAATGGTTGGAACCAGTGCGTGTAGTGAGTAGCTCCTTTTGATATAGCCCATGATTTCATGGCAGCAGCCACTTCGTCGGCGGCATCACGATCAATCTTTGATCCCGTTTGTATCGCTGTATTGATTTTTAAATATGCCTCGGGAGATAATAATGATCGCATTACCTCATCGCTGAAAGTCATGCTACCATAGTAATCACTCACTTTTTCAGTGGGTAACTTTACAGGGGTGCCTGCGCGCATTTGAGCTAATTCAAGTGCTTTAAATCGAGTTATAGCCATGATTTATCTTAATTTTTTGAATGATAAAGCTAATCAAATTGCCCGACTTTTCCTTGCGTATTTCCTACCCATTTCAAATTGTACTTGCTTAGGTATTAATTTGATTTTTTGCAGAATTGGCAAATTGGCGTTTGGTTTTTTGTGTTTTTGTGAATTTTTCTGTTGTTTTTTTCAAATTCTCGTTTAAATTTGTATCAAGTATTCGAAAAAAAGTATTTTTATTATCATTTTAAGTATAAAATCATGGCTAACTCAAAATTAGAGTACATTTGGTTGGATGGCTACAAGCCAACACAGAGTTTACGTTCTAAGACGAAAATCGAGAACAATTTTAGTGGAAAATTAGAGGACCTTGATATGTGGTCTTTCGATGGTTCATCTACGCAACAAGCTGAAGGTGGTTCATCTGATTGCTTGTTGAAGCCTGTGTACGTTTGTCCAGATCCAGCACGCCGTGATGGTTATTTAGTAATGTGCGAAGTGTTAAATGCGGATGGTACTCCACATGAGACAAATGGTCGTGCAACAATTGATGATGATGATAATGATTTTTGGTTTGGTTTCGAGCAAGAGTATTTCTTGTGGGATCCAGAAACGAATAAGCCTTTGGGTTTCCCAGCAAATGGTTACCCAGGTCCTCAAGGCCCATATTACTGCTCAGTAGGTGCAAAAAATGCATTTGGTCGTGATATTATTGAGGAGCACATGGACTTGTGTATTGATGCAGGTTTGAATATCGAAGGTATCAATGCTGAGGTAGCTGCTGGTCAGTGGGAATTCCAAATGTTCGCAAAAGGTGCTAAACAAGCAGGTGATGAAATCTGGTTGGGTCGCTACTTGTTGGAGCGTTTAGGTGAGAAATATGGTGTTGCTGTAAACTGGCACTGTAAGCCGCTAGGCGAGTTGGATTGGAATGGTTCGGGTATGCATGCGAACTTCTCGAATACAGCTTTGCGTACAGCAGGTAATAAAGAAGTTTATGACAAAATTTGTCAATCATTCGCTCCATTCGTGAAGGAGCACATTGAAGTATATGGTGCTGATAACCATATGCGTTTAACAGGAAAGCACGAAACGGCTTCGATTCACGATTTCTCTTATGGAATCTCAGATCGTGGTGCGTCGATTCGTATTCCGATCGCTGCCGTTGAAAAAGGTTGGAAAGGATGGTTAGAAGATCGTCGTCCAAACTCTGCGGCAGATCCTTACAAAGTAGCTGCTCGTATTATCAAAACGGTGAAAACAGCGAAGCTTTAATACGTTTTTATCTTGCATTTATATACTTTATGATTGACAATGGCGGTTTTTCCCGCCATTTTTGTTTTATTTTGTCTCCTCACTCGCAGTCATGCAGAAAGTTGCTTTTTATACATTAGGTTGCAAGTTGAATTTTGCGGAATCAAGTTCCATTGCTCGTTCTTTAGAACCATTGGATTTTGTGCGCGCGGAGTTTCAAGATACTCCGGATTTATTTGTGATTAATACATGTAGTGTTACTGAGCAGGCAGATAAGAAGTGTAAAAAAGTCGTTCGTGAAGCGAAAAAGATTAATCCTGATGCGGCGGTAGTAGTCATTGGTTGCTATGCACAGTTGAAACCCGAAGAGATTGCGGCCATTCCAGGTGTTGATTTAGTTTTAGGGGCCAATGAAAAATTTCAAATTCCTGTTTTGATTCCCCCCTATTTGTCTCGTGAATCATCGGATTTGCCAAAACTTATTGCTTCCGAGATTCGGTATGATTTGGATTATCATGCTTCCTATAGCCTCAACGATCGTACGCGTACCTTTTTGAAGGTTCAAGATGGGTGTGATTACCCTTGCTCCTACTGTACGATTCCGTTGGCACGAGGTCAATCGCGTTCGGATTCGATCGAAAAAGTCTTAGGGTTAATTGAAGAAGTTGCCGCTAATGGGGTGAAAGAAGTGGTATTGACAGGGGTAAATATTGGTGATTTTGGGATTCAA
>JBJTMZ010000111.1:0-2698 GCA_046073805.1 Aquirufa sp. | reverse complement strand
CTGGAACAACAAATTAGATGTAAACTTAGAAACTAGCGATTGGCAAACCTGCTTTCGTAACTGAGATTGCTGGAAGACGTGTAGAGAATCCAAATACAGTTGCTTTAGGATCATCATTCAATTTCACAACCTCATTTTTGTATTGTGAGATTTGACCAGAGATGCTATAACGTAAATCACCAATTTGATCGCGGTACGTTACGTTGATGTCAATACCTGTATTGTTTACTTCACCGATATTTACAAAAGGAATCGTTGCTGTACCTGCTGTTTTTGGAATAGGTACTTGCGTTAACATGTCTGAAGTTGTACGTGTGTACCAGTCTAAGTTTACGTCTAATTTGTTATTCCAGAAACTTGCATCAACACCGACGTTCGTTGAAGTATTTGTCTCCCAACGGCCTGATGTATTTCCAAATTGAGCAATGTCAAATCCTGTAGCGATTGAGTTTCCTGAACCTGCGATATCATAAGCATTGTTATTAGGATCTGGAGTATACAATGTATATGCATTATATACGTTTGGAATTAATTGGTTACCCGTTTTACCCCAACCACCACGTACTTTTAATTCATTGATGAATGTCAAGTCTTTCATGAAAGCTAATTCTGTTAAACGAGCTCCCAATGAGAACGCAGGGAAGACACCATAACGATAATCCGGTGAGAAACGAGATGAACCATCACGACGTAAAGTAAAGTCGGCTAACAATAAATCTTTGTAAGCATAGTTCACTTTTCCGAATTGTGAGAATAAGGCAGTAATAGTAGCACCTGATCCAGCATTAGATAAACCTGCCGCTGATCCATTGTTCAAATAACGATATGATAAATCATCAAACGCAAAGTTTGAACGCGCTGCATTGAAACCAAATGCATAGGTTGAAACGGATTCAGTACCTACTAAAACGTTCACGGTATGATCCCCAATGGTTTTATTGTAATTCAAGGTATTGAACCAGGTTACCGTACGATCGTAGTTATTTGAAACCGTTAAGCTGTTCGAAGAACGAGGCTCTGCTGCTTCAATATCACGGTTCAAATACACTGACTGGTTAAAGTTATTGTATTCAAAACCTAAACTTGTACGTGCTTTTAAATTTTTAATCAATTCGATTTCAGTGAATACGTTACCAAAAATGTGAGAACCTTTGATTGGGTTATCTTTCTCTCTCCATTGACGAGCCAATGGGTTAGGAGCATTACCTAAGTTAGAGCCTCTTGATCCAGCAAATCCATTTAAATCAGATGAATTTGTTCCCCCCAAGCCACGAGGACCACCTGTGATGTCAAAAATAGGGATAATGGGTTGAACACGAATGGCAAATGAAATTGGATTTGATTCGTTATTATTACCCGATGGTACACCTATTCTTTCGTCATACGTTACCGTGAAGTTTTCTCCGAAAGTTAATTTACCTTTCTTGAATTCAGTATTCGCACGAACGGAATAACGAGAATATCCTGTGTATTTCAAGATACCATCTTGATTAAAGTAACTTGCAGAAATAGCATATTTGCCATTTTTGGATCCCCCCGTTGCTCCTAATTGATAGTTGGAGATTTTAGCCGGGCCAAAGATCGCATGTTGCCAATCTGTACCTTCTTTATTCGCCTTCGTAATGTTGAAAGCTGTTTTTCCTAAGTTAGGATCTGCAATATCATTCGTATATGTATAGTTAGCAGGAAGTTCCCCGAAAATGTTTGGATAGATATAATCCGCAATCGTTTGAGAACCATCCGCTCCGAAACGATATTGTGCCGAAGGAGATGTTCCTGCAGGCTTTCCAGCACCGATTTCAGACTCATAATAGTATTGTCCTAATTCTTTTGTGTTCAACAAATCAAGTGTTTTACCAACATCCTGAGTTCCCGTGTACATGTCGAAATTAATTTTCGGCTCACCTTCACCACCACGTTTTGTTGTGATAATAACAACCCCGTTCGCAGCACGAGCACCGTAAATTGACGCTGCAGATGCATCTTTCAATACCTGCATCGACTCGATATCTGCTGGGTTAATCTGGTTCAATGTACCTTGCGTAGGAACGCCATCAATAACATACAAAGGAGAGTTATTATTGATTGAACCAAATCCACGAATACGAACCATTGTTCCACCACCTGGTGAATTGTCATTACCAACCGTCACACCCGAAGCACGACCTTGTAACATTTGAGTCACTGAAGCTGTAGGAACGGCATTAAGTTCTTTGGCGCCTACGACCGACACCGCTCCCGTAATATCCTTTTTACGTTGGGATGAGTAACCTGTTACAACGACCTCGCTCAATTGACTTACGTCTTCATCCAGTTTAACTGTGATGCTTGTACGATTGCCAACGGCAACTGTTTTGGAAACATAGCCAACCGAAGTGATGACTAATTCAGCGTTTCCGCTTTTTACATTAATGGAGAAAGCTCCATTTCCATCTGTCGTTGTTCCGGTTGTAGAACCTTTAACAGCTACAGAAACACCGGGAATACCGCTGCCTTGGGCATCTTGGATACTACCCGTAACTTTTCGGTCTTGACCAAAGGCAACCCAGGAAAGGGTTAACATGAATGCCATTAGAAAGACCACTCTGCTTACGTAGAAATTGTTTTTCATAAAAGATTAGGTTTGAGTGATAGTCGTTATAATTCAGATTACTTCGACGTTAGGTAGCAATATATAAAACATTTTAATCCGTGCTAT
>JBJTMZ010000110.1:0-4536 GCA_046073805.1 Aquirufa sp. | reverse complement strand
TCGGAACTCGGCATCACCAAAGGCCCGCCTACGGAAAGCGAATAGCCCGTTGAGCCCGTCGCCGTGGAAACGATAAGGCCATCTGCCCAGTAGGTATTCAAATAATTCCCATCCACAAATGCCTTGATGACGATCATGGATGAGGTATCTGTTTTCATGATCCCCACTTCATTCAAACCAAAATGCTTTCCTTCAAACAAGTCGATGTCGGCATGTACCGACACTAGAGTACGGTCCTCAATGCGGTAATTGCCCGCGATTAATTGGTCGATGGCGCCACTGACATCTTGTGGTGAAAGTGTGGCCAAGAAGCCCAAGCGGCCCGTATTGATCCCCAAAATAGGTAATTCTTTATCGCCAATGTGCGTCAGTGTTTCCAGTAAAGTTCCATCTCCGCCAATCGACCAGGCCATTTGTACGTCGGCAGGTGTACCCGCTTTTTCCTCATAGGATTCAATGGAATTCACATCAAATCCATGTTCGGCTAAATGGTTCTTAAAGAAAGCTGACAAAACGATTTGGCAAGGTTTTTCACAAAGTACATGCCATAGTTTTTCCATGAGCGGACGATTCTCGGCCGTAAAGGATTTACCATGTATAGCGATGCGAATGGACACGAATTAAGGGTTTAAATATTTTAGAAGCAGGTCAAATCGACCGGTATCGACCGTCTCATTTTTTCCAAAATGGAAGGCTTTTTCGATGTGAATGCTATGTCTTTCTAAACTTTGCATGATGGCCGAAAATTGTTCCGTTTGCACCTGAATCACTAATTCCGGTAAGCCCATGGGATCTTTCGGATTTTGAATCATCAAGGAACGTGTGATGAGTCCATTGTTTTCCTCAATGAGTCGAGCGATAAGGCTAAATGAATCTCGTTGGCTATGAAATGGGACGTACATAATTCCGCCATTGGTGGAATTAAAGCCATTATTTAGGAAAATACTGGCCACGACAGATGCCTCCAAATAGCCCAGAAATTTTCCATCTTCATCTGTTACCGGCAAGATGGAGTAGGCACTCGATTCAAACCAGGGTAAGCTGGCAAGTACATCTTCTTCCGACTCTAGGCTATATTGCGTTAAATCGTCTTTTAGTTGGCTGATTTTTCCATCGGGATGTAGGCTTTGGGCCAAGAGGCGCTCGGTGACATTTCCGACGAATTGTTTCCCGTCCAACACAGCCAAATTTTGCTGCTTGGATTGGGCCAAAACTTTTAAGCCCTTTTGAATCGAATCGTTCAGGGAAAGTGTTGGGAATTCGTAGGAAAGGTAGGTGAGGGCCAACATCCTAAATGGGGTTTTTATCAAGCCAATGCTGTAAAATCACGTTGAATTCTTCGGGTCTTTCCATCATCGGCGCATGGCAGCATTTATCAATGAATTGCAATTCCGAATTTGGTATAAGTGCATTGAATTCATGCCCTACATGCGGTGGGGTGATGGTATCGTTCAATCCCCAAATCAACAACGTAGGCTTGTTAATACGAACAATATCTTTAGCCATATTGTTCCTTTGCGCAGATTTAGCAATGGCAATAATGCGCATTACTTTGGGGATGCTGTTTGTGATTTCGAACACTTCGTCGACCAATTCCTTACTCGCCGTTTTCGGGTCATAGAAGGTATATTCGACACGTTCTTTGATGTATTCGTAATTTCCTCTTTTGGGGTATGAGCCACCCATGGAATTTTCGAATAAGCCTGATGAACCCGTTAATATTAATCGCTGGATTTTCTCCGGGTGTTTCAAGGTATAAATAAGCGCCACATGGCCTCCCAAGGAGTTTCCGATGACACTAAATTGATCCAGTTTTTTGTATTCGACAAAGCCTTCAATGAATGTTGTAAGTCCCTCACAGCCAGCCTCTTTGATGGGCATGTCGTGGATAGGCATCAAGGGAATGATGACCCGGTATTTGGTGGAAAAGTGATTAATAACCCCTTGCCAATTGCTCAACGCACCAAACAAACCATGCAAGAGAAGGAGGATTTCTCCCTGACCTTCATCGATGTATAGGTAATTGTTTTCCTCCTTAATCGTATAATTCATTCCGTGCGGACTATTTAATTTGCAAAGTAATAAAAAAGCTATCAAACTTTTCTACCTTTTTGTAGTTTGTTGTTTATTAAACTAGATATGAAACCAATTGTTATTTTAGGAGCTGGGATGGCAGGTTTGCAAGCTGCCACTGAATTGAGCGAAAAAGGGCTTCCCTTTGTGTTATTGGATCGTGATGAGCGGCCCGGTGGTCGTGTGAAATCGGACGTGGTGGATGGATTTATTTTAGATCACGGATTTCAGGTATTGCAAACCAATTATCCGAATGTACAAAGCTCACTCAATCTGAACGCACTCAACCTTTCCTCTTTTGATTCCGGTTCCAAATTATGGTACAAGGATCAATGGATAGACTTTCTAAACCCTTTGCGTCACGGTTTAGGTTTTTTAAGCCTGGTTCCATCGCTTATTTCGATTAAGGATATATTTCTGTTGGCCAGATTGTGGTTCAAACTTCAATGGCAAGGAAATTCATTGGAGGAGTCTCCTGAATCTACGGCTGAATTATTGAATCGTTGGGGATTTTCGGAGCGTTTTCGCTCTACGTTTATTGAACCTTTCTTTCGGGGGATATTTTTGGATGGACAATTGGGCCAACCGGCATCCTTGTTTTTCTTTTTCATGCAGCAGTTTTTGGAAGGCCAGGCTGCCTTACCTGCGAAGGGGATGGGTGCCATTGCTGAACAAATGTTGCAGGGCTTGCCTATTGAATCGGTTCGATTGGGAGTTGAGGTGACAAAATTGGATCAGAATTTTGTCGAATTAAAGGGCGGTGAACGGGTTGAGTTTGAACGTTTAATCATTGCCTTAAATCCACAGTCGGCGGCTGATTTACTCGGTGTTCATTTACCCCAAGAAGCCCATTTAGGCGTCAAGACCTTTTATTTTTCTGCACCTGCCAGGGAAACGAAAAGCAAATTATTGCGTCTGTTACCGAGTGAATCCGGGCTTTTGCACTATAGCTTTTTATCCCATGTTGCCCCGTCTTATGCACCGGAGGGTTTTGATTTAATTGAGGTGTCGACTTTGGATTTAGCAATCTCGGAAAATGAGGTTTTGGAATCCCTGGCCAACTACGAAATGGTGGATGGATTTCGATTCATAAAATCCTATGAAATAGCTCAATCATTACCCAAAACCGGTTTCTATTCGGCTCTTCAACAAGCTGCGGAAGCAAATGGATATCTGCTTGCAGGGGATTATACGCAAATGCCATCTTTGCAAGGAGCGATGGTTTCGGGTCAAAAGGCAGCGGATGCTTGTTGGAATTAACTGATTTTGGTCAGGGAATTTTACGGAGATTTAACTTATATTTGTCCCGTAAATTGACCCTTATGAAGAAATTATTGATCCTATTGGCTGTCGTTTTCCTAGCGGCATCCTGCAAGAAAACCAATCCAAATTATCAGAAAGAAGCTGCTAATCCGCGTTTTTTAGAACGCGCGGAGAACATGCTGACGGAGAGTATTATCCACGATATTTTCGCTCCACCAGTTTCGTCGCGTATTTACATGTATTCGAGTGTAGCGGGTTATGAGGCGGCAATTTTGGGAGATAAGCGCTTTAAATCATTGGTGGGTCAATTGAATGGTTTTGAATCCGTTGCCAAGCCTGAGCCAGGCCTTGAGTATTGCTACCCTTTGGCATCAACACGCGCATTTTTGTCGGTAGGCAAGAAATTGACTTTTGCCCAAGAGCTTTATGTTGAATTCGACAAGCAGATTGAAGCAGATTTTCGTAACACGGGAATGCCGGACGATGTCTACGAGCGTTCGGTCGCTTTGGGTGATTCCATCGCTGCCTCCGTGCTTCGTTGGGCCGCTAAAGATAATTACAAGCAAACGCGTGGTTTCCGATTTACGGTGACCAATTTGCCGGGTACTTGGACACCTACGCCTCCAGCTTACATGGATGCGGTGGAACCATTTTGGAATAAAGTCCGTCCGGCGATGTTGGATTCAGCCAGCCAATTCCGTGCACCGGTTCCATCGAAATTTGATTTGACGAAGGGAAGTCCCTATTACAAGGAGGTGATGGATTCGTATTTGACGGTGAAAAATTTGACAAATGATCAGCGTGACATTGCGAATTTTTGGGATTGTAATCCATTTAAGATGAACATTACGGGTCATGCCATGTTTGCAACAAAAAAGATGTCGCCTGGTGGGCACTGGCTAGGAATTGTTGCTCAAATCTCTCGTCAATACAAGAAAGGATATACGGAAACGGCTGAAGCTTTGGCCTTGACTTCGATTGCAATACAGGAATCCAAGATTTATCGATGGAAGCATTGATGATGGTTTCCGGCCGAATGCGAATTGAACGATATTTTTCATCCCAGCAAGAAATAAAACCATCAAAAATTGCAATCGAAGTCAAGGCCAAAGCTTCAGCCGTTTCCGTATATCCTTTCTTGTATTGACGAGAGATTTGAGCAACAATTCCTAGCCAGTGCCCACCAGGCGACATCTTTTT
>JBJTMZ010000109.1:0-3882 GCA_046073805.1 Aquirufa sp. | reverse complement strand
CCGAAGCAGTTGGGAGAGATTTTATTTGAAAAATTAAAATTAGATCCGAAAGCGAAGAAGACGAAAACGGGTCAATACATGACGGGTGAAGAGGTTTTGTCCAAATTGGAAACCGAACATGAGATTGCTCGTTTGATTTTAGATTTCCGGGAATTGCAGAAATTGAAGTCGACCTATGTAGACGCTTTGCCCCAACTGATTTCTCCGAAAACAGGACGTATACATACTTCCTTTATGCAGGCGGTTACGGCGACGGGGCGATTGTCATCGAAGGATCCTAATTTGCAGAATATCCCGATTCGGACACCACGTGGTCGAGAGATACGCAAGGCCTTTATCCCAAGGGACGAGAACTTCCAGATTTTATCGGCCGATTATTCGCAGATTGAGTTGCGTATCATGGCGGCCTTCGCGAAGGATGAAGCCATGTTGAATGCCTTTAATCAGGGAATTGATGTGCACAAAGCCACGGCTGCCAAAGTATTCAAGGTAAGCTTGGACGAAGTGACCTCGGAATTACGCCGACGAGCGAAAGCGGTCAATTTCGGAATTATTTATGGTCAGTCGGCCTTCGGATTAGCGGGCTCACTCGGAATCTCGCGAACGGAAGCGAAGGAGATTATCGACCAGTATTTTGTCGAGTTTCCCGGCGTGAAGGCCTTTATGGATAATACAATTACACAAGCACGCGAGTTAGGCTATGTGGAGACTGTTTTAGGACGTCGTCGGTATTTACGGGATATCCTGTCTTCCAATATGAATGAGCGTTCTTTTGCAGAGCGAAATGCGATTAATGCTCCGATTCAGGGCTCGGCAGCGGATATGATTAAAGTAGCCATGATTCAGATTCAAGCGTTTATTGAACGGGAAAATTTGAAATCTCGGATGATTTTGACCGTACATGATGAATTGGTATTTGATGCGCATGTTTCAGAAATTGATTACCTTCGTACGAATATTGACCAAATTATGTGTCAGGCCTTGGATTTAGGCGTAAAGATTGAGACGGGCATTGGGGTTGGAATGAACTGGTTGGAGGCCCATTAATGGATAAGTTTTGAAGATATCGGTTGCACTTTGTACCTTGAACGGAGAGAAATTTCTTCGTACGCAGTTGAGTAGTTTGGTTGATCAGACCTTACCACCCGACGAGGTTATCGTGTGTGACGAGGGTTCTTCGGATCGTACTCTGTTGATTCTTGAGCAATTCAAGGATCGTTTGCCCTTGCAGATTCATCAAAATGAGACGCGCTTAGGAACATATCAAAATTTCCAGAAGGCATTAACGCTTTGCACGGGGGATTATATTTTTCCGGCGGATCAAGATGATTTTTGGGATCCCCAGAAAATCGAGCGAATTGCCACTTATTTCAATCACCATGAAAATGCCGAAGTGGTATTTACGGATGCGGTTTTGGTGGATGAATTTGGCCAAATATCTGGAAAAAGACTTTGGTCGACATTCCGTTTCCGGGAGGAGCAACAGCGAGATTGGAAGATGGGAAAATCTGTTGATATTTTGTTGGATGGAAATCGGGTAACCGGTTGTACGATGGGGGTTCGTAAGCGCTTTTTGGATCGGATAACGCCATTTCCCACGAATTTACCGAGCTATTTTTTGCATGATGCTTGGATGGGATTAGCGGCTGCGTTGGAAAATAAGATTGATTTTATACCGGCGACCTATGTGCAATATCGTCTACATTCCGAGCAACAGGTAGGTGTAAAGGGCAACCAAGGAACGCCGCCATCCTTGTGGGAACGTATTCAGCGACCCCATGAGGACAAGGTAGGGCCTTATCGAAAGAAATTGGAGTTTTTGGTTGAGTTACGGAAGGCGGTTTCGGAGAAATTTCCGAATCAACGTTTTGAACCTTTGGATACGCGAATTGATTATTGGGACCGTCGGGCAAATTTACCGGAGGCGCGTTGGAAACGCCTGAAAAAGACGATTCAAAATCTGATTCTGGGCAATTATCACCGTTACAAGGATATCGATGCGCCAGCAGAAACACCCTATTTGATGTTTTTGGGGGATTTGATTGAGTAAAACAATTGGGTATAAATTTCGTTTACTCTGAAACGAAAAGCGATGAAATCATTTTCCTATTTCCTAATTAGTATGGCCTTGGTATTCCAAGCGTGTAGCCAGGCGCCTAAAACATCAAACAATATGGATGCTAAATTACCTACGACCGAGGCAGAGTGGAAGCAAAAGCTTACGGAGGAAGAATATTATATTTTACGTCAAAAAGGCACTGAACGTCCCTATACAGGGAAGTTTTTGATGCATAATGAAAACGGTTTTTATACGTGCAGGGGTTGTGGAACGCGTTTATTCAAATCGGATTCCAAGTTTGATTCGCATTGTGGTTGGCCTTCCTTTGATAAGGAAATCAAAGCAGGTGTAATCAAAGAAACGCCCGATTTAACGTTGGGAATGCGACGTATTGAAATAACCTGTGCCAAGTGCGGTGGACATTTAGGTCATGTTTTTGATGATGGGCCCACAGAGACGGGTTTACGTTATTGTGTCAATTCCGTATCATTGGGGTTTGAGAAAAATTAATTTACCCAATGCCTAAGGACTTAGTTGATCGTTTCAAGCAAATTTCAAGCATTTCAGAGGAGTCTGAAAAATTATTGTATTCGCTGATTAAAATTCAGTCTATCCCGAAAAATGAGGAATTGCAATCGATAGGTAAGACCTGTCAAACCTTATATTTTCTTAAATCAGGGCTTGCTAGAATCTTTTATTTTCATGAGGGTATCGATGTGACGGAAGGTTTTTATGAACCATTCTGTTTAATCGCTCGAGTGGAAAGTTTATTTGGAGGAATTCCGAGTAAGAAGGGGATTCAGGTACTTGAAGAATCGGAAGTTTGGTCAATTTCAACAAAGCAATTGTTTGCGTTGTATGAAGATTATCGGGATTTAGAACGTTTATTTACGCGTATTTTCGAACGTTCTTATGTTCAAACGATTCAGCGGATTGAAAATTTGCAGTTTCATACTGCGGAGGAACGTTATGAACTTTTAGCAAAGGATCAGCCGGAGGTATTGCGTCGTGTTCCATTGAAATACATCGCCTCTTTTCTCGGCATTACACAGGTGAGTTTAAGCCGTATTCGGGCCAAGAAGAACTAATTTAACATTTGATAAATAGATACGGGTAAGGAATATTCAAATTGCTTGAGTATTTATCTTACCATGAAAAATCAACTTGGCTTACGTCAAAATTGGCAACAATTCAGTTTGTTGGTTCTTATCAATGCGCTCGTTGGTGGAATGATCGGTTTAGAGCGGTCTATCTTTCCGCGCTTAGCCAATGAGGTTTTTGCGATTCAGTCGGAGCAAGCCATCTTTTCTTTCATTATCGTTTTTGGAATTACCAAAGCCCTTTTTAATTATTTGGCAGGACTTTTTGCCAATCAAATGGGCCGGAAAAATGTATTGATTTTAGGCTGGTTTATCGCCATTCCGATTCCTTTTATTTTTATGTGGGCGCCATCATGGAGCTGGATTGTGGGAGCTAATGTATTGCTAGGGATTAATCAAGGCTTAACTTGGTCCAGTACAGTTACGATGAAAATCGATTTAGTGGGGAATCAAAATCGGGGATTAGCCATGGGAATCAATGAATTCGCGGGTTATGTTTCGGTGGGCATGGTGGCTTTTTTAACAGGATGGATAGCGGATCATTTTGGTTTACGTCCTTATCCATTTTACTTGGGGATTGCTTTTGTTTTTTTTGGGTTGGTTTTGACTTTGTTTTTTGTTCGGGATACGGGTGCGCATGTCCAACAAGCATCCGAAGCGAGTATTTTACCTCGTTTGAAATCCGTTTTATGGGATACGACGTGGCGACACCCAAATTTGGGA
>JBJTMZ010000108.1:0-3608 GCA_046073805.1 Aquirufa sp. | reverse complement strand
TCTGACATTTTATAAAAATTTTGGGGTTCAAAAACGTTGCAAAGATTAGAATTAAAAGTTAGAATATCAAACAAATTTTATTCCATTTTGCACTTTAAAAATATTAATTATAAACGATTTAATTCTTTTTTGAAAAAACTTCGCTGACCTAGTCTGTTTTTACTTAAAAACAGAGCGAAGCCGCTCCTAAAAGTCCGGCATCATTTCCCAATAATGCCTTCTTAATATTTAACTTTTCCAAGTAGGCAGGGGTCAACCAATAGTTTAATTGGCGCTCCATACTCGGTAAAATAAAGTCATAGGATGCCGATAAACCACCGCCGATGAAGATGTTTTTGATGTCTAAAATTCGGATAAGTGATACCAACATATCTCCTAACAAACTCCCAACTTCATCCCAAATCGCTAAGGCTAATGCATCACCTTCTTCTGCGGCTACAACTAAGGCCGTCGTTGATATGGTACCATCGGATGCCAAAACAGTTTGGCCTGTGTAATTCGCGCGCATTTCAGTCGCCAATTGAAGTAATTCTTTCTTACCTACGTTACGCTCTAAAACTTTTCCGTTTTTCGACGGCACGTGACCCGGCTCCATGGCATTTCCATCGCCACCCAAGAAGATTTTACGGTCGATGATCGCTGCACCTCCGACACCTGTACCTAAGGTTATAAATATGAAATCCTCCGGCATGGTATTTTTCTCCGGAGAGAAATAGAATTCTCCTAAGGCTGCCGCATTTGCATCATTTTCCATGAAGAACTCATGTTCAGGAAAGCGCTTCTCCAGCATATCGATCATGGGTGAACCATCAATCTCCGGGATAGCCGTGATCTCAATCAAGGTCCGACGATTTTTCGTCAAGATACCCGGTAGGCCAATGCCTACTTTCTTGACATTCTTATGTTGGTATAATTGCAGGGCAATCGCATCGGCTAAACGATCCAAGAAATGGTGTGATTCACGCCAAGTAGCGGTATCGTAGCTTTGGAAATTACTGATTTGGCCGGTGTCCGAATGAACGATGCCCATTTTAACGCCGGTACCTCCTACGTCAATTCCTAAATATTCTGCTGCTGCCATAGTATCCTATTAAATTGAAAGACTAATTTCTTGATTTTTCATGGCAATTTCAAATCTGATTGGAACTCAATTGTAAATTCGTTCCATTTTCTCCATGATTTGCGCAACGGCAGGGCAGATTAGCGCATTCTTTTGAGTGAGGTTCATGATGCCCAACATGTTTTTGCGGTTGGTGTGCGGGTATTCCCTGCAAGCCTTTGGGCGGTGTTCGTAGATCTGGCAGCTATTGTCTTCCAGCGTTAAGAAGGGGCAAGGGGCAGCCGGATAAACCCAATCGCCGTCTGAATCTTTAATTAAATATTGGTCGAGGAATTGTGCGACCTTCATTTTGAGTAAATGAGCTACACGCTGAATGTCTGTCTCATTCCACATTGGGCTAGTGGTTTTGCAACAATTTCCGCAGGTCAGGCAATCCATGGTTTCAAATACCTGATCATGCGCTTTTTCGAATTGCATATCCAAGTCGCGGGGCTTCTTCGCCTTGATGCGTTGAAAAACTTTCTTGAAACTTGGATCCTTGGGCATACTAGATGTCGGCGTGAAAACAAGCACGGCAACGTGCCTGGTAGGATTCTGTTTCTCCTAAGAGTACCGTTTCTTCCTTGTCGACGATCCGGTAGGAGTAATGAGCGACCGCCCCACATTGCACACATACTGCATGCACCTTGGTGACATACTCAGCAATTGCCATAAGTTTAGGCATGGGACCAAAGGGATTTCCTTTAAAGTCCATATCGAGACCTGCGATGATGATACGTTTGCCTTGATTAGCCAATGCGTCTACGACCTCCACAATGGAATCATCGAAGAATTGTACTTCATCCAATCCTACGACATCACAATCTCCCGCCAAAAGAAGTATTTCGCTCGCACTTAAAACAGGTGTGGAGCGAATCGAATTTTGGTTGTGGGATACGATGTCCTCGTCGTGGTAGCGGGTATCTGAGGCAGGTTTGAAGATTTCTACGCGTAATTGCGCAATCTTCGCGCGCTTTAAGCGACGAATTAATTCTTCTGTTTTACCGGAAAACATGGAGCCACAGATAACCTCGATCCAGCCGAGGGCAGGGGACTTTTGGTTAGATCGTGAATGGGTGGGTTCTAAAAACAAGGGCGTAAAAAGCCCCTGAAATTGCATTCAGGGGCTGAAAAATAGATTAATTATTTGGATGAGAATGTCGCAGAGAAATACTCACGATTCATTCGTGCAATATTCTCCAACGAAATGCCTTTTGGACATTCTGCTTCGCAAGCACCTGTGTTTGAACAAGCACCGAATCCTTCTTCGTCCATTTGGGCAACCATTGCTTCCGCGCGTTTCGCTGCTTCCACTTTGCCTTGAGGTAATAGGGCCAATTGCGAGATTTTCGCGGAAGTAAATAACATCGCGGATGCATTTTTACACGCTGCTACGCAAGCGCCACAACCGATACATGCCGCTGCTGCAAATGCATCATCAGCATCCTCCTTCGGAATGGGTAGGTTGTTCGCATCTTGTGCGTTACCCGTGTTCACGGAAACGAATCCACCTGCCGCAATGATACGGTCAAAGGCAGAACGGTTCACCACTAAGTCTTTGATTACCGGGAATGCACTGGCTCTCCAAGGCTCTACCGTGATGGTTTCGCCGTCTTTGAATGAACGCATGTGCAATTGGCAAGTTGTTACACCGCGGTTTGGTCCGTGAGGACGACCGTTGATGTACATCGAACACATTCCGCAGATACCTTCGCGGCAATCGTGGTCAAATGCTACCGGATCATCTCCTTCTTCGATCAAACGGTTGTTTAACACGTCAATCATTTCCAAAAATGACATATCGGTGGAAATACCACTTACTTGAGAAGTTTCGAACTTACCAGCTACGTTGGCATTTTTTTGTCTCCAAATTTTGAGTGTCAGGTTTAAATGTCCTTCCATTGTATCGAATTATTTATAAGATCTCTGAGCAATTTTGATATTTTCGTACTTCAATTCTTCTTTGTGTAAGTCGAATTTTCCGTCTCCTTTGTATTCCCAAGCCGCTACGTAAGCGTAATTTTCGTCATCACGTAATGCTTCACCATCTTCCGTCTGGTATTCTACACGGAAGTGTCCACCACAACTTTCGTTGCGATCTAATGCATCGATACACATCAACTCACCCAATTCAAGGAAGTCGGCCACACGACCCGCTTTCTCTAATTCAGGGTTCAGGTTATCGATTTCGCCTGGGATTTTAACATCCGACCAGAATTCCTTCTGCAAGGCTTGGATTTCTTTGATGGAGGCTTTTAAGCCCTCAGCGCTACGTGCCATTCCGCACTCATCCCACATGATTTTACCTAAACGCTTGTGGAAGTAATCCACCGGCTTCGTTCCTTTGATGTTCATCAAGGTCTCCAAGCGATCACGAACTGCTTTCTCGGCAGCTACGAAATCCTCTGAATCTGTCGACATCGCCGGGGTACGAATCTCGGATGCCAAGTAATTTCCAATGGTGTATGGAATGACGAAGTATCCATCAGCTAAACCTTGCATCAAGGCT
>JBJTMZ010000107.1:0-3543 GCA_046073805.1 Aquirufa sp. | reverse complement strand
GCACGCATCCCCAGACCCGGTGAAACGATATTAGGCGGCACCTTTTTCATGAATCCGGGAGGGAAAGGCGCGAATCAGGCGGTGGCTGCTACCCGACTCGGTGGAGAGGTTCATTTTATCTGCAAAGTGGGGAAAGATGTTTTTGGCGATATGGCCTTGTCGCAATTTGCGCAAGAGGGTATGCATACGGAATTTGTCCAACAAGATTCGAGTCTCGCATCGGGTGTCGCATTAATTAATGTCGATTCCCATGGGGAAAATAGTATCACCGTGGCTTCCGGGGCCAATGCCGCATTAAAAATATCCGACATTGATCAAGCCGAGGGCTTATTTTCTTCCGGCGATGTGCTCTTAATTCAATTGGAAACTCCTTTGGAAACCGTCTGGTATGCCATCAAAAAAGCGCATGAAAAGGGACTAAAAGTCATCTTGAACCCCGCACCCGCCGCTGAAATCCCGGAAGATGTTTACCCCTATATTTATGCCTTGACGCCCAATGAGACGGAAACCGAATTGTTGACCGGCGTACAGGTCGACTCCCTCGCCAAGGCCCATGAAGCCGCCCAAATCCTTTTAAACAAGGGTTTGCAAAATCTCATCATTACGATGGGTTCACAGGGGGCTTATTTCCAGTCGGCCGACACCAAATTGTTCATCCCAACCCAATCCGTCGAAGCGGTAGATACCACCGCCGCCGGGGATTGTTTTAATGGAGCTTTAGCGGTGGCCATCAGTCAAGGGAAAGATTGGGAAGCGGGCATTCGATTCGCTTGCGAGGCGGCCACACGTTCGGTAACTCAAATGGGGGCACAGGCATCGATGCCTTATTTAACAGATTTAGCATGAAAAAGCTTGTCATACTTTTCTTGTTTGCGTTTCAGGTTTTCGGCCAACAAAAACAGAAGGTCATTTTTGATTGTGATTTGGGCGATGACATCGATGATGCGTATGCTTTAGGTTTATTGTTGACGATGCAGGATCGCTATGAAATTCTAGGGATCACGACATGTTACGGTCGGACGGAAGACCGAGCAAGATTGGCACAAAAGCTCCTCGCAGAAACGGGACAATCGAACATTCCTGTTTATTTAGGGCGGAATACGTCGGGGAAAAATGAGCGAGCCAACTGGTATGCGGAGCAATTTTACTGGGCGGAGGGTTTTAAACCCGCACCCAAGGTGGCACCTGTTTTTGCAAACCAATACCGACAGAGTATTGGCTTAAGTCCTCTTAAAGAAAAGGAGCCGACAGCAGCGGAATTCATTCAGGCGAGTCTAAACAAATACCCCGGTGAAGTCGTCATTTTTTCGGTGGGCCCTGTTACGAATTTTGCTGACATCATCGATCAAGATCCGGAGGTGCTAAAAAAGGCCAAGGCGATTTATGCGATGTTTGGTTCCTTCCGAATCGGATATTCTGCCAAAGAACCCATCGATGCGGAATGGAATGTAGCCGTGGATATCCCAGCTGCGAAAAAATTCGTGCATTCGGGAGCCAAAATTATTTATGCAGGATTGGATGTCACCGCGATGGTCAAATTAGATCGTGCAAATCGTGACCGAATTTTACAGCGTCAATCGCCACTCACCAATGCATTAAGCGGATTATATGTGCTTTGGGGAAATGAAACTCCTACCCTTTTTGACCCCGTGGCCATTGGCATGGAAGCTTTTCCTAGCTTGTTTCAAACGGAAAAAGTGCACATCGATGTGGATGAAAAGGGTTTTACTCGAATCCTTCCCAATAAAAGCCCCAATGCGGAAATCGGCATTAGCATCGATACCCCGGCGTTTATCGACCGCATCATGAAAAAATTCCTCTATCAAAACCTACAACCTAAACGATGAAAAAATTCTTATTTCTTATCCCCTGTTTGCTATTTGCCTTCTTGGCATCCGCACAAAACAAGATGCTGAACATCAGCCCTGCTGCATTAAAAAACAAAATCAAAGGGGGCTGGGCCGGGCAAACAATCGGGGTAACCTTCGGCGGTCCCATGGAATTCCGTTACAATGGAACAATGATTAACTCGTATCAACCTGTGCCCTGGTATGATGGCTATTTGAAAAAAACGATGCTAGAAAACCCGGGACTTTACGATGACTTATACATGGACTTAACCTTCGTGGAGGTCTTTGAGCGGGAGGGTTTACAAGCGCCGATTGCCTCCCATGCGAAGGCCTATGCGCAGGCGGGATATGCACTATGGCATGCGAATCAAGCAGGTCGATACAATATTTTGAATGGCATGATGCCCCCAGCTTCTGGACATTGGAAGAACAACCCACATGCCGACTGCATCGATTATCAAATCGAATGTGATTTTGCGGGTTTAATGTCCCCGGCGATGCCGAATGCGGCCTCGCAAATTTCTGATAAAATCGGGCACATCATGAACTACGGCGATGGCTATTACGGCGGCGTTTATTTAGGGGCTTGTTATACCTTGGCTTTTGTGCACAACGACATCAATACAATTGTCAGCGAGGCATTGAAGACGATCCCGGCACAGAGTAATTACTACAAATGCATTTCGGATGTGATTCGTTGGCATAAACAATACCCAACGGATTGGCGCAAGACCTGGTTGGAGGTTCAAAACAAATGGTCGGACGATATCGGTTGCCCGGATGGGGTTTTTGCGCCGTTCAACATCGATGCAACGGTCAATTCCGCTTATGTGGTGATCGGATTGTTGTATGGTCAAGGGGACTTTGGCAAGACAGTTGAGATTGCGACGCGCTGTGGACAGGATGCGGATTGCAATCCATCATCGGCAGCCGGTATTTTAGGGGCGATGTTGGGCTATGATAAAATCCCTGCCTACTGGAAATTGGGATTGAAGGAGGCGGAGGATATCGACTTCAAGTATACGACGACGTCTTTGAATAAGGTGTATGAGATTGGTTACCGACATGCCTTGAAAAACATCGAAATGCATGGGGGTAAGATTTCGGAGAATCAAATTCAGATTCCGTTGGAAGCCCCAAAAGCAGTGCCATTTGAGCAGAGTTTTACGGATGTGTATCCGGTGGATCGGATTTGGGTGAATAAGCCCTTGAAGGAGGAATATCAATTTCAATTCGAGGGAACGGGATTTGTCGTGAAGGGTGAGATGGCCAAATGGGCGTCATTGGATCCGCATGCATTCGATTTGGAAGTTTGGGTGGATGGTGCTTTGATGGAACATGTAAAATTACCGGTGTCCTTTACCACGCGACGTCATGAGGTAACTTGGAAATATGATTTGAAGGCGGGCAAGCATGATGTGAAGTTAAAATTGACAAATCCAACGGCAGGTTACGAATGCAAATTGGCGGATATTTTGATCTATCAGGACAAGGCCATTCGCGTGACCGACTCAAAAAATTATCGTTTAGGAAATCTTTAAATCGCTACCCTATGTTCATCATCGAAAGCTATTCAACAGCCGTTTTCCTATGTTTCATAACCATGTTATGCTGGGGATCTTTGGCGAATACACAGAAGTTAACGACGTCCAGCTGGCGATTTGAATTGTTTTATTGGGACTATTCCTTGGGG
>JBJTMZ010000106.1:0-6354 GCA_046073805.1 Aquirufa sp. | reverse complement strand
TGGGTTTGCCCGACATGAAGTTGCCGATTCAATTTGCCTTAGGTTATCCGAACCGGATGTTAGCCGATTTTCCACGATTTGATTTCCGGGATTATGCTATCCTGACTTTTGAGCAACCGGATATGGAGACTTTTCGCAATTTGGGCTTAGCTTTTGAAGCATTAGACAAAGGGGGAAATCTCCCTTGTATTTTGAATGCGGCGAATGAAGTGGCCGTCGATGCCTTCCTAAAAGACCAAATTGGCTTTTTAGCCATGTCAGATTTATTGGCCGATTGCATGCAGCATGGAACTTTTCTAGCGAATCCAAGTTTAGAAGACTATATAGAAACAGATCAAGTAACAAGAGAAATGGCCCGTGTGTGGGTTAATAAACAAAATAAGTAAGTATGGAAGGTTTGATAATGGCGGGCCAACTCATTTTGGGGTTGTCGATTTTAGTAACATTACACGAGTTTGGACACTTCATTACCGCGAAGTGGTTCAAAATGCGTGTCGATAAATTTTACCTATTTTTTGATTTCTTGTTTCCGATTCCAACAGTCTTAAACTTCGCGCTTTTCAAGAAGAAAGTAGGGGATACCGAATACGGTTTGGGTTGGTTTCCGTTAGGAGGTTACGTGTCAATCGCTGGTATGATTGATGAAACGCAAGATGCGGCAACTTTGGCTAAAGAGCCCGAGCCATGGGAGTTTCGTGCGAAACCGGCTTATCAGCGACTCATAGTGATGTTGGGTGGTGTCATCGTGAATGTCATCACGGGCGTTGTCATCTTCGTGGCTTTGACGTTTTCGAATGGAAATAATTTCATTTCCAAAGAGGAACTGAATAAAAATGGAATTGTGGCCTTGGAATTAGGCCAACAAATTGGATTGAAAACTGGCGATAAAGTGGTTAAGGTGAATGGTGCGGATTATAAATCTTTAGCTGATTTGCGCACCTCCGATGTCTTGTTGGGCGAGAATTCATCTTACACGGTATTGCGCGATGGTCAAGAAGTTGAAGTAAAAATCCCATCCAATTTCATCGAAAAATTAAGTGATAAGAAGGCGGCTTTCATCGAACCGGTGGCGGCCTTTAAGGTAGCAGAAGTAGCAGCTCCCGAGGAACCAGGTAGTGAAAAAGGCGAATTGTTACCAGCATATTCTGCCGGATTGAAGTCGGGAGATTACATCACCGCAGTCAATGGTCAAGCGATTCATTTCTATCATGAAATTAAAGCGGCCTTAGCCAAAGAAGCGGGTAAGCCCATCAAATTAGCAATCACACGCCAAGGAAAATCAGATACACTTTCCATGGTCGTGGCGAAGACTGGACAAATCGGATTTATTCCCGAATTATTGATCAAGACCACGCATGAGGATTATACATTTATCGAATCCGTTCAAATTGGAACCGGTCGTGCATTTTCAGTCATTTCAGACAATATTCGTGGATTTAAGAAAATTGCCTCTGGGGATGTTTCTGCCTCGAAAGCTCTGAGTGGCCCCATTGGTATCGCTCAAATGTTTGGAGGTGTTTGGGACTGGACGAGATTTTGGATGTTGACAGGATTGTTGTCCATGGCATTAGCCTTTATGAACATCTTGCCAATTCCTGCTTTGGATGGCGGTCACGCGGTCTTTTTGATTTATGAAATGATTACGGGGAAACCGGCGTCGGAAAAGGTATTGGAGCGCGCCCAACAAGTAGGTATGTTGATTTTGTTAGCCTTGATGGCCTACACTTTTGGCAACGATATATTTAAAGCATTTTTCTAGCATTGAAAAAAGCACTTTTCTTTTTATTCTTCTTGGCTTGGCCTGTTTGGGGGAATGTGCACCCTTTTCACTCGAGTGTCGGGGAATGCATTTATAACCCCAAGGACAAAGTTTGGGAAATTAGCATCCGTCTTTTTCAGGACGATTTGGAACAGGGATTGAGCCAATTCACTGGGAAGCGCTTTGTATTTCAAAATAGTCCACAAACCGATAAGGTTATGGATGCCTACTTACGAAAACATCTAGGGACGCATTATAAAAATCAATTGCAAACGCCTTATCGCTATTTGGGTTGGGAGGCAGTCAAAGATGTCATTTGGGTCTATGTGGAGATTCCCACTGAACAGTCTCTGAGCGGGACGTATTGGGAGAATAGTTTATTGGCCGACACGTTTCCTGATCAAACCAATCTTTTCCATGTAGCGCGCGGGGATCAAAAACGCTCCTATTTGTTTCAAGATAATAAATGGATTCAAGTATTTGAATAGGGCTAGTCTGCCAAAAGGTCATTTGGCATGAAATTTGATTAATGGTCCATACTTTTAGCATAAGACTACGAGGGGAATTTTATAAATTGTGTGTATGAATAATTCAAACGACCTTTTTAAGCATTTAAGATTGTCGGACATGTCCGACTTCGAGAATATTGAATTGATCCCAATTGGATCAGAGGGGATGGGTAGTGATGACAAAATGGGCGTTTTGTCAGAGGAGTTGCCGATTTTGCCTATTCGGAATATTGTTTTGTTTCCGGGAATGGTGATACCCATCACGGTGAGTCGGCAGAAATCCGTGCGTTTAGTGAAAAAAGCCTACAAAGGCGATCGGACGATTGGGGTATTGGCGCAAGCGAATCACTCCAAAGAGGAGCCTTTGCCGGAAGATTTATATAAGATTGGAACCGTTGGACACATTGTGAAAATGTTCGTCCTTCCGGGAGGAAATACAACGATTATCGTTCAGGGCCGTAAGCGTTTTGAGGTAAAAGAATACATCAAAACAGAGCCGAATCTCATTGCCAGCGTACGCTATCTGGAGGATACTTTTCCGAAGAAATTGAATCGGGAGAATAAGGCCTTGATTTCAACCTTAAAGGAAAATGCCTCAAAAATTTTGAGTCTTAATCCGGAGATACCCCGTGAGGTTCAGATTGCCTTGGATAATATTGAGTCGCCTTCTTATTTGGTGCACTTTTTGTCTTCCAATGTGAATGCGGAATTGCCTGAAAAGCAGGCTTTGCTTGAGCAATTAAATGGATTGGAGCAAGCAACATCTTTGTTGGAACACATGATGAAGGACATTCAGCTCTTGGAGTTAAAGCGTGAAATTCAGAGTAAAGCTTCCAGTGATATTGATCAGCAGCAAAGGGATTATTACATCCGCCAACAAATTAAAGTCCTCCAAGAAGAGCTCGGGGTGGAAAGTCCAGAGCAGGAATTGGATGGGTTGCGGGCACGTGCGGCGAAGAAAAATTGGTCGAAGGATGTCAATGATTTCTTCCAAAAAGAATTGAGCAAATTACAACGTACGAATTCGATGTCGCCGGAATATCCGATGCTGATGAATTACGTGGAATTATTGGTCGACTTGCCTTGGGGTGAATACTCGAAGGATAATTTCGATTTGATTAAGGCGAAGAAGGTCTTAGATGCGGATCACTTTGGATTGGAAAAAGTGAAGGAGCGCATCATTGAATATTTAGCCGTTCTGAAGATGAAGGGTGATATGAAAGCTCCGATTCTTTGCCTATATGGCCCTCCGGGAGTTGGTAAAACATCCTTGGGGCGTTCGATCGCCAAGGCTTTGGGACGTAAATATGTTCGCATGGCCTTGGGTGGTTTGCGAGATGAGGCGGAAATTCGCGGACATCGCAAAACCTACATCGGTGCGATGCCCGGAAAGGTCATTCAAAATATTAAAAAAGCGGGGTCCTCAAATCCTGTATTTATCCTCGATGAAATCGACAAAGTAGGCGCGGATCATCGTGGAGATCCATCCTCAGCCTTGTTGGAGGTATTGGATCCGGAGCAAAACAATAGTTTCTTGGATAATTACATGGAGGTCGAATACGACCTATCCCGTGTTATGTTCGTTGCAACTGCCAATAACTTAGATACCATTCACCCTGCCTTGCGCGATCGGATGGAGATTATTGAGGTGAGTGGCTATACGATGGAGGAGAAGGTTCAAATTGCGAAGAAGCATTTGTTACCGAAACAGAAATTAGAGCATGGATTAGATAAAGTTGCCTTTACCATGACCGACGCCGCCATTCAAAAGGTGGTGGAAGGTTATACCCGAGAATCGGGTGTGCGTAAATTGGAACAAGAAATCGGTCGGGTGGTTCGTAAGATGACCAAATCGATTGCCATTGGTGAGGAGTATCCTAGTAAGATTCAGCCGGCTGACGTTGTTCGTATGTTGGGCCAAGAGATTTTCGATAAAGACGCCTACGAAAGTAATGAATATGCCGGTGTAGTGACAGGCTTGGCTTGGACGCCCGTGGGTGGAGATATTTTATTCATCGAGACTTTGTTGAACCGCGGCAAAGGCCAATTGACTTTATCGGGCCAATTAGGTGATGTCATGAAAGAGTCCGCGATGGCTGCTTTGAGTTTCTTGAAGGCGCATTCGGATGATTACAAAATCGATTACCGCATTTTTGATCAGTACAATCTTCACATTCACGTGCCTGCGGGTGCGGTTCCGAAGGATGGTCCCTCGGCTGGTATTACGATGTTGACAGCGATTGCGTCGGCATTAACTCAGCGAAAAGTGAAGGCCAATTTAGCCATGACGGGAGAGATTACCTTGCGTGGTAAGGTCTTGCCGGTGGGTGGAATTAAGGAGAAGATTTTAGCAGCGAAGCGTGCTGGAATTAAAGAGATTATTATGTGCCACAAAAATCAAAAGGATGTGGAGGAGATTGAGGCACACTATATTTCAGATTTGAAATTCCATTATGTGGAACATGCGACGGAGGTGCTGGCTATTGCCTTGTTGGATCAGCAGGTGAAAAATCCGGTAAAATTTGTTTTTCAGGAAGAGGCTAAGGCGAGTACGTCGGCCGACTGATAAACAATATCCCCCATTTCGAGACAATATTGAATCATTTTAGCTGCCTCTGCCTGTGTTAATGGGCGGAGGCATTCTGTTAAATCCTGGAGGCTCATCGCTCCGTTTTTCAAATAATTCAAAATCAATTGTCGCTCTTTCTCCATTCCTTCTGGGTAAGCTTTTCCATTTGATTCTTTTTTTCGTTGGATGCAAAGGTCGCAGATCCCACAATTTGCTTGGTCGGACTCTCCGAAATAGGCCGTGATCAAGCGGTTTCGACACGTATTTTTCGCGCGAACATAGGTCTCGATGGCCTTGATTTTGCCTTGACTTCGTTCCTTTTTCTTGAGGTACTCGCTCCAGATGATTGGGAGATTTTCGGTGTTGGCTCTCGGTGTCAGGAGGGTCAATTTGGGTAGACCAGATTGTTTCTCGTACTCGAGAATTTCAAATTTCGCGAGTAGGTTTAGGATGCGCTCGACATCCGCCAAAGGCATCTTAATGAGCTGGCTAATATTGACCTCTGAGATGGAAATGAACTGCGTGTAGAGATTTCCGCCATAGTGCCTTAGGAGGAATTTGATGAAAGTTTCGAATTTTTCGTTTCGAATCATGAAATCATATACCTCGGCCGCGGTGGCTTGAATGCGGATTTTGGAGGGATTTTGGAAGGCATCATTTAAAATCAGGAGGCCCTCGCTTTCCAAAGTCTTAATGGCGAAATAGGTTTCTGACGCCGGTAATTGAAAACGTCTGGCCATTTCGGTCCAGTCAAAATCATAGGTCGTTAATTCCCCGCTTCCCTCCGCAATTTGCAGGTAGTTGCTGATCACTTGATAGGTTTTGCGAAGTGTTTCTGGTGTGGGAAAGGTTTTTTCCCAATTGGCCTGCAGATCAATGATGTCCTGTTCTTCTACCAAAATAACTGCAAATGCTTTCTTTTCATCTCGTCCGGCCCGACCAGCTTCTTGGTAATACGCCTCCAAGGTATCGGGTAAATCCATGTGCACGACCAGGCGAACATCGGGCTTGTCGATACCCATCCCAAAGGCATTGGTTGCCACGATGCAATCAATCTTATTGTTGATCCAATCTTGCTGTTTTTGCATCCGCAGTTCGGTGCTTAAGCCGGCATGGTAGAAATCGGCCCGAATACCATTCTCGCCCAACAGCTTAGCGATTTCTTGTGTTTTGCGACGATTTCTGGCGTATACGATGGATGTTCCGCCGACCTTCCTGATCATCTGAATGAGTTGAGGATCTTTGTTTTCTTCCCAGCGACAGGAGTACGACAGGTTGGCACGCGTAAAACTTTTTTGAAAGACTTTGGCATGTTTGAATCCCAATTTTTCGATGATGTCGGCTTTGACTTCCTGGTTCGCGGAGGCGGTCAAGGCGATGCAAGGTACGCCCGGCAGGATGTCTCGGAATTGTTGGATTTCGAGGTAGGGCGGTCGGAAATCATAACCCCACTGGGAAATGCAATGCGCTTCGTCGACGGCTAATAACGAGATATTCATTTGCTTGGCGCGTTCAAT
>JBJTMZ010000105.1:0-5532 GCA_046073805.1 Aquirufa sp. | reverse complement strand
GCAAAGGGCCCAACATCCCCATGGCCCCTAAAACAGCCGGATGATCCGAAACAAAACGCGGATTCTGATATCCATCCCCGATTCCAGCTGCTGCTTGATAAATCCCATTAAATTCGGGAAGTGTTGGAAAATGAGCGAATGCCTCATCCCATTCTTTTACCGGTTTCAACCCTAAACTAATCCTCCAATCCTGCGCCTTCTTCAAACCTTGATACCATGCTGCCAATTCCAGCGGTGCATTGTATGTCTGGGCATAAGGTAATGATTCCTGCGCCGGAATGAATCCAGGTCCTAATCGGTATGTTTTTGTTGAATCATCCCAGGACATCAAGGAATACATCCCCTCCGCCGTTTCCTGGACCATTTTTGCATAGCGTTTTCGAAAGGAATTTGGCTTGGACTGAGCGATTAAGTCCAACATCTCGATAATGTGAGGCTGTTGCCATAGTAAAAAAGACCCCACCGATGATGGAGATTCCCCACCAGTTGGATCCGTCATTTTTTGCCAACGAACTCCCGCAAAGCCTTGTCGGCCAGCCAATTTCCGCGCCTCCCCCATATTTTTCTCATACCATTTCAAAGCCGGCTCCATCAATTCCGCTCGCCCCCAATAGCCAAAATGCATCAAATGCCACCAAGTCATTTCTAAATGCGGCCGACCGTACCAGGAATTATACGTCAAACCCGTTTCTTGGGGTGGTTCATTACCGACGGATTGAATTCGCGTCAAATACAAAGACAAAATCATGCGCCTTTCAAGCTCCTTCGCCCTCGGATCATTCGCTTTCGAAAAATCAATCATTCCCCCCGATTTCCAGTAACGTTCGAAAACTTGTCGATTGGAAACGCGGGCTTCCTTCAGTCCAACGATGGGTTTATGACCATACGAAACGGCAAATTGAATCTCATCACAGCTAATCGGGCTCAATTCATAGTGATGATTAAGCTCTTTTTTAAATCTGAATTCCACCGAACTACGAACAAATGTTTGATAACTCAAACTATCCATGTTATGAAGGATCTGAATCTGTCTCGAAGAAAATCGTTGGATATTAGTTGAGTGGCCTCCCTCCTGATCATTAACCCCCTCATCCACAAAAGCCTGACTCGGAAACGGATAGTCGACATAAAAACGCAACTGACCGGTTTTCAACAACGTCGATTTCACCATTACCTGGACTCCATCATCCTGATGCAAAGCAAATGTGATCACATCGACCGGAATACCCTCGACCTCAAAATGCGAATGAATCTCGCCCGTATATGGATTTAAACGTTGAACGATTGATTTCAAATCAGATATTCCAAGAACCTTCCCCGTTTTTGAATAAATCCGAAATCCCCAATGTCCCAAATGAATGCGGTGTGGGTTTTGTCGGAAATACTCCGTGGCGGAATCCTTACGCACATTCTGATGGCCTTGCAAGGCATAAGACACCTTCCTACCCGCATAAAGTGCATCTCGATACGTCTCAGAACGCTTAAAATTCGAGGTATTCGGAAAAGCATGCCATCCCCAATCGGCCTGGGTGCCCAATGGAATCCCTTTTGAATATTCCTTGGGGAAAGATTGTAGTCCAGTTACATCAACTGTAAAGGCGAAATGGCCATTGCCGACCGACAAAGACCCCAACGTATCTACTTGATTTAGCTTAACGATATGACGCTCCACGACAGCTTTACGGTCAATCTTTTGCGCAAGACCCACAAACGATATCAGCAGTAGCGCCCAAATACGCATGCTATTTAGCCTTTAGAAGTTCAGAACCGGCCAATAGGAAACAACCCAATCCGAAATCCTCAAAATTAGGGACATGATCAAACGTCACGGGTTGAGAATCCTTCGGCTCCTTCCCTGTGCCTTGAACAAAACCTAGAAAGCCATTGGGATGAACGCAGGTCGACATACCCTTCCAGGCCTTATCAACAATCGCATTGTATTTTTTGGCCGGTAAGATTCCCTTTCGAACGCCCCAAGCCATGCCATATACGAATAAAGAAGTCCCCGTTAATTCCGGCCCACCGTAATTGGAAGGGTCTTTTAAACTCACATTCCAAAAACCATCTTCGCGTTGTAAAGCTGGTAATACCTCTGACATCGCCACAAAATCGGCCAAATATTCCGCACGATGCGGATCATTTTCGGGCAACAAATCCAAGGTTCTTACCAAGGCTGCATATACCCAAGCACTTCCCCGTGACCAATAACAATTCGCACCATTGGGTTCTTTGTAGGGAGGTACAAAATCCTTATCCCGCCACCAAAGTTTTTCAGTCGGATTGTACAAGCCATTTCCACCATGTTTGTATTTCGTATAAGCATACAAATCGTACATCTTTTGGAAATACTTTGGATCCTTGTACACAACGCCCAATCGGGTATAAACCGGCATACTCATCTGCAAGCAATCAATCCAAGACCAATCATCCGCTTTCTCCGTGGCGACCATGTTATCAATATTCTCCTTGATCGGCTTAATGCGCGAAGAATCCCCTTGCATCAAAAACAAATCGATATATACTTGTCCACAAGCCTGATCATCCGCATTTCGCGTCTTCAAACCATTCCGTAAGGACCATCGGTGGAAATTACCCCAATCAACCATATACTTTAAATCCGATTCCTTCGGGCTCAATTTATATAACTCCCATAAACCCTCATAATAAACAGCCCGCGTCCAAATATTGGAAGGTCGTGTCTTATCCGGACTCACAATTACTTGGCCCACATCCGGCCATTTTTGTTGGAAATACTGATTCGCCAACTGCATTTTGGCCAATACCTCGGCTTTATTCGGCTTTGAGACCGCTAGATATGAAAGGGCCAAAAGCCCGAAAAGAATCTTTTTCATGGAATTAAGCTAAATAAAATACCGACGGAATATCAACCGCCACCGGAGAATGATCGGGATTGGCTTGCATGATATCACCCATGTAGGCCCACCAACGCTGCATGACAGCTTGTGCCGGCAAAGAATCCAATTGCTGTAAATCAGGTGCTTCTAAATAAGCAAACAAGGTCAGCGTCTCCTCGTCCAGGAATATGGAATAATTCTGAATGCCGACTTCGTGTAATAAATCCACTAATTCCGGCCAAATCTCATCATGACGACGTTTATACTCGGCCTCAAAACCAGGCAATAGAAACATCTTAAACGCTTTGCGCTGCATAGAAATAGGTTTCTTTTAAAAGCGCAAAAAACCGAAATATTACTGATTAATTTGTTGCTCGAATGCGGCCAAGGCAGTATCATCAAAGTTCAAATGCGTCACAAATCGGATATACTGCGGGCCAAAAGGTGCACAACGAATTCCTTTCGCCTTCAGTGCCGCTACTTGATCCTGGGCTTTGATGCCTTCCTTCAATCGAACAATCACTATATTGGTAACCACCGGTAAAATATGGTCGACCCAAGGCAATTGGGAACAAATCTCCGCAATCGCACCTGCACGTTCATGATCTTCTGTTAAGCGTTCAACCTGATGGTCCAAGGCATAAATCCCCGCAGCGGCTAATAAACCCGCTTGTCGCCAACCGCCACCCAAACGCTTGCGGACCCGACGCGCCTTCTTAATAAATTCAGCCGAACCAATTAAAACTGAACCAATCGGAGCACCTAAACCTTTCGACAAACAGATGGAAATTGAATCAAACCACGCTCCAAATTGTTGGGGCGTCTGACCTGTCACCGCCATCGCATTAAAAATACGAGCTCCATCCAGATGAAGTGGAATTTGAGCTTGTCGACAAAAATCCGAAATCTCCTGCAAGCTTTCCGAGCTATATACGCTCCCTCCACCTTTATTCACCGTATTTTCCAAACTGACTAAGCGACTTTCACAGGCATGTATATCATCTGGCGAGATCGACGCCTCAATTTGATCACGCGTCAAACGGCCTAAATCACCCTTCAATAATTTCACCGAGGCACCCGAATTTGCCATGATTCCACCTCCCTCATAGAGGTAAATGTGGGACAATTCATCACAAATTACTTCTTGCCCCTTACTTACATGAACTGAAATCGCTATTTGATTACTTTGGGTACCCGAAACGCAAAACAATGCCGCTTCCTTCCCAAACATTTTAGCTACTTTTTGCTCCAAGGCATTCACTGTGGGATCTTCCCCAAAAACATCATCTCCTAAGGGCGCTTGAAACATCGCCTCCCGCATGCCGGGCGTAGGTAAGGTAAATGTATCACTGCGTAATTCGATTTCCATCTTAAAATTGTTTTAGGTAAGACAATTTAGTCAAAAATGTTTGCACCTTCTGTTTGGTCAAATCCGACCCCATATAATCACTCTGATTAAAAACTAAATAAACATAGGATAGCGGCTGATATTCCCAAGCCAATCGTAAGTTCAACGAATTCAAGGCATCACTCGTATTTTTCTGATAAAAGCCTATCATTTGCAAGCGGGGATTAATGGCCAATCTCGTTTCTACCAATAACAAATTAACTTCCTTGGATTCTTGATTCACACCTACATTTTCGAACTTACTCCAATTCCAAGATAAGCCTACATTGATATGCGGAATCGGTGCAATTCGGAATTTTGAACTCAAGGTCTGCAAATTTCCATTGTAATAACCACCCCAGCCATACTCGGTCGAACCCGAATATTTAGTACTTGGATCACTCATCAACAAAAATCCTTTTCGAACATAACTGTAATTTCCGGGCAAAATCGTTATCCCTACCGGAGAAAAAGCTTCCTCTAAGCGCTGAACTGCCGCCTCCCCGTATATTCCAATGGCTCCCCCATTTTGTAAACCTAACCACATGGGACTACCCATGATACGCTGCTCGACTAGATTACCTGTTTTAATACTATGGTAAAATTCGGTGTAAATACCTGGAGCCCAGAATCGAATGGATTTTGGCATCCAGTTTTTGCGAATATTGAATTCGATTCCTTGCGAATTGGACATCACATTACTCCGAGAAACAAAACCCATCGCTGGTTTATATTGCTCCGTCACGATTGTGTGAGTCCAGTAGGCCGTCGTAAAATTCCCTTTATAATAGAATTGCGCATATTCCGCCAAACCAGTTTCCCCCGTCTTGGATTCTTGCGTCGTGGATATCATACCACTAAATGACAACACATCATTAAATCGAACAAAACCATCAATCGAACTCGTGGTTTGTTGGTTCGAAGGCGACAGTTTCGTTGTCATAATCGCTCCGATCCGACTATTTGCCCCAAAATTTTCCGAATAACGTGCAACTCCAAAATTGGTATAGGGATCACCGTCTCCTTCACCTTGACGCATCAACATCGCCCCAATATTTCGTTTATCGGAACGATAGACAAACCGTGAGCCAGCAATAATTGGAATGGCTTGGGCTTGGGCATCCAACCCGATAGTCCGACTAAAAAAGGGTTGTATGTACATCGACCCCCCAATCACCTGATCCATGGGTGCTAAACCCGCCGAAAACAAAGATGCATTCTCCAAAAAAAACTGTCGGCGCTCCGGAAAAAACACAGAGAATCGCGACACATTATTGACTTGACGGTCCA
>JBJTMZ010000104.1:0-5376 GCA_046073805.1 Aquirufa sp. | reverse complement strand
GTTGACCTTGACCGAAAAACTACGTTTTGTGACGGAAAATAATTTCGAGCGCATCACGTACACAGAGGCAATCAACATCCTATTGCAATCCAAAACGCACAAACAAGGTAAATTCCAATACCCGGTTGAGTGGGGCATCGACTTGCAATCAGAACACGAGCGTTGGTTGGTGGAGAAGCACTTCAAAAAACCGGTTATCTTGACCAATTACCCGAAAGACATCAAGGCTTTTTATATGAAACTCGACGAGGATGGCAAAACCGTTCGTGCGATGGATGTTTTATTCCCGGGCATTGGTGAAATTATTGGTGGATCGCAGAGTGAGGATGATTATGAAAAATTATTGGAGCGCACGAAAGAAGTAGGTATCGAAGAAGAGTCCATTTGGTGGTATTTAGAGACAAGAAAATTTGGTTCTGCGCCACATGCGGGCTTTGGATTAGGATTTGAACGTTTAGTCTTGTTCGTTACGGGTATGAGTAACATCAGGGATGTGATTCCTTTCCCAAGAACCCCTAAATCAGCAGAATTTTAATGATTTTCAAACAACTAAATCAAAGTATTGGGCATGCCATTGACGGGATCTTTCATCTCATCAAGTCGGAACGCAATGCCAAAATACACCTAGCGGCAACAGCCCTTGTGATTTATGTGGGTTTGAAATTAGATTTTGTCACGCAGGAATGGATATGGATCAGCTTAGCCGTTGCCTGTGTTTGGGTGGCGGAGTTGATCAATTCAGGGATGGAACGCTTAACCGATTTGGTATCGCCGGAACATCATCCATTAGCGAAACAAGTGAAAGATTATGCAGCAGGCGCTGTGTTAATTATGTCAATTTGGGCAGTATTTGTTTTCTGCCTGATTGCCTTGCCACACCTTTGGGTTTGGTTAACATTATCCAATTAATATGAAAGAATACGGATCGAGTGTACAAAAATTGGTCAATTACATTATGACCATCGCCGACCGCGAACAAAGGACTAAATATGCCTTTATCATGGTGGATTTGATGAAACAAATTCATCCCAACATGAAAGACAACACCCAAGATTATTCCAAAAAGCTTTGGGACGACTTGTACATTATGTCAAATTTCGAACTAGACGTACAAGGTCCCTACCCGCCACCCTCTCCGGAGTCGGTGGGTAAAGCACCCCGCAAAGTGGCCTACAACCAGCATCACTTGAAATTCAAGCATTATGGACGGAACGTAGAGCTATTAATTCTTCGTGCCATCGCGGAAGAAAAGGTGGAGGATAAGAAAATCTTGGTGGCCTACATCGCTCGTCTGATGAAAGGATTTTACGTAACCTGGAACAAGGATTCGGTGGATGATTCGGTGATTTGGCAGAACATTAAGGATATGTCGGAGAACCTTTTAGGCAGCATCGTAGACGAGTTATCGCAAGAGACTTTAGGTCATGCCAAAGTGGCAAACAATGCGAGAAACGCATACAATGCCCCAGAATATCCGAATAACAACAATAACCGGAACAACAATTACCGGAAAAACTTCAGAAATAACAACAACAATCGTAATAACAATTACCGTAAAAATAAGTAAGATTTATGGCATCATTTAAGGTTACCGGTGGCCGCCGGATGAAAGGAGAAATTACTCCACAAGGAGCAAAAAACGAAGCATTACAAATTTTGTGTGCGGTGGTTCTGACAGCTGAACCTGTCACGATTCACAACATTCCGAATATTCGTGATGTCAACCAACTCATCGATTTGTTGGGCGATATGGGCGTAAGCATGCGTCGTTTATCCGAGACGAGTATTGAATTTGATGCCTCTCAAGTAAATATCGATTACTTGGAATCTGAAACCTATAAGAAAAAAGCCGCTGCTCTTCGCGGTTCGGTGATGTTGTTAGGACCAACCTTGGCTCGTTTTAAGAAAGGTCGTATTCCTTCACCGGGAGGTGACAAGATCGGCCGTCGTCGTTTGGATACGCACTTCTTTGGCTTTATGAAATTAGGAGCCAAATTCAATTACAGCGCGGAAGATGGTGGAATTTATGAGGTAGATGCCTCGCAATTGCAAGGTGCCTACATGTTATTGGATGAGGCATCCGTAACGGGAACGGCTAATATCTTGATGGCAGCGGTTTTGGCAAAGGGAACTACGACTATTTACAATGCAGCTTGTGAGCCTTATTTGCAACAATTAAGTAAGATGTTGAACCGCATGGGAGCGAAAATTTCCGGCATTGGTTCGAATTTATTAGTTATTGAGGGTGTGGACGTATTGCACGGTACTGAGCATACGATGCTACCTGATATGATTGAGATTGGTTCATTCATTGGCATGGCCGTGATGACGCAATCGGAAATCACGATTAAAAACTGCCAAATTCCAGAATTGGGAATCATTCCGGAGGTGTTCAAGAAATTAGGTATCAAAATGGAATTCCGTGGTGATGATATTTTCATCCCTTCACAAGAGCATTATGAATTGGAAAACTTCATTGATGGATCGATGTTGACCATTTCGGATCACCCGTGGCCAGGATTTACGCCCGACTTGTTGTCAATCATTTTGGTAACAGCGATTCAAGCGAAAGGAACGGTATTGATTCACCAAAAAATGTTTGAATCCCGATTATTCTTCGTGGATCGCTTGATCGAAATGGGTGCACAAATCATTTTATGTGATCCACACCGCGCAACGGTTGTTGGTTTCGACCGCAAGCAAACCTTGAAAGGCATTCGCATGTCATCTCCGGATATTCGTTCGGGAGTTTCTTTGTTGATCGCGGCGATGTCGGCGAATGGTACATCCATCATCGACAACATCGAGCAAATCGACCGGGGTTACCAAAACATCGATACGCGCCTAAATGCGATCGGTGCTGAAATCGTACGTATTTAATATGTCTTTCCTTTCAAAGATTAAACAGACCATCCAATTGGCCCTACCCATCGTGGTGGGCGAATTGGGCGTTATGCTGATGGGCCTTGCCGACACGATTCAGGTAGGCCAAATGTCGACCGGTGCCGCAGAAAGTCTCGGTGCTTCGGGCATGGCGGGTTCCATCTTTTTTACCATTGCTGTCGTCGGAATCATTTGCATTCAGATCGTTTCACCCATGATTTCCAAGGCTGTCGCGGAAGGCGATAAGACGGAATGTGGGAATCTTTTACGTGCCAATTTGCGTGTGGCTACGCTTTTGGGAGTCGTGACCATTCTCATCACAGGGATCGTTGGCTTAAATTATGATTTATTCGGACAAACCCAGGCCAATAAGGCTTTGACCCTCCCCTTCTTAAGTTTGATTTCCGTTTCGGTTTTACCCATATTCTGGTTTATCGCCCTGAAGAGTTTCATGGATGGGCTTCAGCGGACTACAGTGGGAATGACCATCACCATCATTGCCCTTTTGCTGAATGTATGCGGAAACCATATCTTAATCAATGGCTTATGGGGTTTCCCTGCCTTAGGTTTATTCGGCTCAGGAATATCGACGCTCTTGTCGAGGTTATTTATGGCGGGGACATTAGCCATCTATGTCTTTACCCGGGAAGAGTTTAAGCCTTATTTGCAGAAGGGACATGTCCATGTCGAAAAGAATGTCTTGGAGAAAAACATTCTGCGCATCGGAATTCCATCGGGTATGCAGGGATTCTTTGAGATTGCAACCTTTGGCATGGCCGTGGTGATGATGGGTTGGATTTCAGTGACGGCACAGGCGGCCCATATCGTAGCAATTAACATGGCTTCGATCACCTACATGATGGCAACGGGCATTGCGGTAGCTGGAGGAATCAATGTGGGCACGGCGATCGGTGAACGTAATCGAAATGAGATTGTTCGTTCTGGGCATGCGGCGCTTCTGCTGTCTATTCTATTCATGGGAATTTGCGCCTTGGTCTTTTTCTTTGGTCGGGAATATTTAGTTCGTGGCTACACCCAAGAAATACCGGTCATTGCGATAGCCGTGACCCTGGTGGTTTGGGGAGCGATATTCCAATTGTTTGATGGGATTCAGGCTGTTTCGTTGGGTCTACTGCGTGGATTACAGGATTACAAAATCCCAACTGCGATAACAGTCATCTCCTATTGGGGCGTTGGAATACCGGTATCCTATTTCCTCGGATTCAACTTAAACTTAGGTGCCATCGGAATCTGGATGGGATTAACGGCTAGCTTGGTGTGTTCCTCGATACTGCTTTCCTGGCGTTTTTATACACGGGCGAAGACGATTGATTTGGAGGCGTTAACCATCGAGTAGAGTTTAGAACTAAGAGCTAAGAACGAAGAGTTAAGAGTTATTTCCTTAGAAACACGATTACTCGCGTCTAAACCCATAGATTACTGCTTGACAATTTAAATTTATAACCCCAGGTTTTAACCTGGGGAAAAAAGACGCGAAGTATCGCGTCTCTACAAATACAAAAAAAATAGTGCCAGCATCATCCAGCACTATCTATATTCAAAATACTTCTTAAACGTTAACTCTTCGTTCTTAGTTCTTAACTCTTAACTGTGAATCGATCGCTTCGCCGTCGCCGCTAAACAAGCTTCCTTAAGCGCCTCTGTATACGTCGGGTGCGCATGTGACATACGCGCCACATCTTCTGCAGATGCACGGTATTCCATCGCCACAACTGCCTCCGCAATGATATCCGCTGCACGAGCACCGATAATGTGAACACCCAAAATCTCATCCGTCGTCGCATCAGCTAAAACCTTCGCCACACCATCCACATCGGTCGATGCAATCGCACGACCCAAGGCCTTGAATGGGAATGAACCTTCTTTGTAGGCAATACCGGCGGCCTTCAATTCTTGCTCCGTCTTCCCTACCGAAGCCACTTCTGGCCACGTATATACAACACCTGGAATTAAATTATAATTGATATGGGGTTTTTGGCCGGCAATAACTTCCGCTACCAAGGTTCCTTCTTCCTCTGCTTTATGTGCCAACATCGCTCCGCGAACAACATCACCGATTGCATAAATGCCCGGAACCGATGTTTGAAGCGTATGCTCATCGACCGCGATACGACCACGCTCATCGGCAGTCAAACCCGCCGCAGCTAAGTTCAAGCCATCTGTATAAGGTCTACGACCAATACACACCAAGCAATAATCGCCTTTAATCTCCACATCCTTGCCCGAAGCATCTTGTGCCTTTACCGTCACTTCTTTCCCCTTCACAGATGCACCAGTTACTTTATGTGACAAGTAAAAATCAGCGCCTAATTTGGCAATTGACTTTTGCAATTCCTTGCCCATCGTCTTATCCATTGTTGGGATCATGCTATCCGCAAATTCCACAAACGATACTTTCGAACCTAAACGCGCATACACTGATCCCAATTCCGCACCAATTACCCCCGCACCAATCACGATCAAATGCTTCGG
>JBJTMZ010000103.1:0-11902 GCA_046073805.1 Aquirufa sp. | reverse complement strand
GTCCGTAGTCCGAAGTATTTAGTCCTTAACTCTTACCTCTAACCTCTCCCTTCTCTAGCATGAAAAAGAAATCTTTCCCATCGTCACCCAAGGCGAATCCCCTAATCTACGTTCTTTTGACGGATTCGGATCCATCAAGGTTTCGTTGGCCAAAAGGGCGAATAATACCGCTTCTTTGGCTGCCGATTCAATTCCTAATTCCTGCGAATCCGCTATTGAAAATCCGGGGAGTAATTCACGTAAATGTTCCATCAACAAAGGATTTCTCGCACCGCCACCACTCGCATATACATTTCCTTGGTTCAACCCCGAGTAACCTTGAATCGCCATAGCGATGCTTTCCGCCGTGAAGTGTGTCAAGGTCGCGATGACATCCGTCGGACTTAACTTTTTCGGTACTAATCTGTCCACCATGTCCAGATTGAAATATTCAGGTCCTGTGCTCTTGGGAAAGGATTCGGTGAAAAAAGGACTAGCCAATAAATCTTTCAAAAGACCTTCGTGGACCTGCCCTGAACGCGCGATTTTCGCATCCTCATCATAGCTCAGGTTGGTGTAATTTCTTCTCACCCATGCGTCAATCAAGGTATTTCCCGGGCCCGTATCTGTTACCAAAATTCCCTTAGGGTCTTGATTCGCCGGCAAATAAGTGAAATTCCCAATGCCCCCTATATTCAATAGGATTCGTTCTTCCCCTTCTTTCGTAAATAAAAAATAATCCCCAAACATCGCTAAAGGGGCTCCTTCTCCGCCTGCAGCGATATGTTTTTGTCGGAAGTCTGATATGGTAATGATCCCTGTTAAATGTGCCAAATGATCCCCATCTCCAATCTGCAAGGTTGAATTCGGAAGCTCACCCGTACGAACCGGTCGGTGCATCACCGTCTGCCCATGCGACGCCAATAAATCTACTTCACTGGGTTTAACGTTCCATTCTTTCAAAACATCTAAAATGATCGCCGCATGCGTCCGTGCTATTTGGGCGTTTAGCGTGCTTAAGCTTGGAAAGTGAATCGTGTCCTTGGCAAAAACGTCCCGAATGGATTCCTTGAATGCCGCATCAAATGGTACCGAAGCAAAATGAATGAGCTCACATTGGGTGTTTAACCCTTGGCCCGTGAACCGACAAAGCGCTAGGTCGAGCCCATCGAGTGAGGTGCCCGACATCAATCCTAAAATCATCCGACTAGGTTTTTGTGTGATGCGATATAATTGTTCGATCTGTGGATTCAATGGGTTCTTAGATATGACCTTTGGCAAACCTATCAGGATTGCCAAAGGTAAGGTCTACAAAGCTACAAAAAAATCCCCCAAGCACATTTCAAAAATCATCAAGTAGCTGATAATAAATTGATAAATCCCCGCCTCGATTTTGTATCTTTGTAGCTTGTAATTTTTGAATCAAAAGTCTTATGGCACTTGATATTATCATTGTAGGGGGCGGAATTGTGGGGCTAGCAACCGCACACCGTTTGTTGGAAGCGAATCCAAAATTAAAAATTGCCCTGTTCGAAAAAGAAAAGATGGTTTCCATGCACCAAACGGGGAATAATTCCGGGGTGATCCACTCGGGTTTATACTACAAACCGGGGTCCTTGAAAGCTAAGAATTGCATTGAGGGTTATCATCAATTGGTCGATTATTGTACCAAGGAGGAGATTCCCTTCGAATTGACCGGTAAAATTGTGGTGGCCAGCACGGAGGCGCAACGACCTCAGTTGGAAAATTTATACCAACGTGGCCAACAAAATGGATTGGATGGATTAAAGAAATTGACTTTAGCAGAGATGCGTGAGCATGAACCTTATGTGATTGGGGTTGAGGGGATGTGGGTGCCGCAAACGGGTATCGTCGATTACCGAGCGGTTGCCGCTAAATTGGCCCAAGGGATTCAAGCCAAAGGATGTGAAGTTCACTTGGGTGAAAAAGTTATCGACATCACCAAAGGTTTGAGTTATTCGATTGTTGAGACAGAAAAAGCGGTCTATGAGACCAAGCTCATTATTAATTGCGCGGGCTTATATTCAGATCAAGTGGCGCAATGGACACAGCGTGAACCTTTGGACGTACGAATTGTACCCTTTAGAGGCGAGTATTTTAAGCTTCGCAAGGACAAGGAATATTTGGTAAAGAACCTTATTTACCCCGTACCTGATCCGAATTTCCCCTTCTTAGGTGTGCACTTTACGCGCATGATGCGCGGTGGGGTGGAGGCCGGGCCTAATGCCGTATTGGCATTTAAGAAGGAAGGGTATGCCAAATTAGGTATCAATGCCAAAGAACTTTGGGATACCTTAACGTGGCCAGGCTTCCAAAAAGTAGCGGCCAAATATTGGGAAACGGGTCTGGGTGAAATGTATCGAAGTTTCTCGAAAGCCGCCTTTACCAAGGCCCTTCAGGGACTTATCCCAGATATTCAGGAAAGCGATTTAGTAGAGGGTGGTGCTGGAGTTCGTGCCCAGGCCTGTGATCGCAGCGGAGGCTTATTGGATGATTTCTCGATCGTGGAAGATGAAAAGGTTATCAATATTTTGAATGCTCCGAGTCCTGCCGCGACATCTTCGTTATCCATCGGAAAGACTGTGGCGGAAATGGCTTTGGCGCGATTCGAATAGAAATCCCCCAGCCTGAAGGCAAATAAAGATAACCCTAGGCTTTAGCCTAGGGTTCCAACCGCAAGGTTGGACAATGTAAAACACTCCTATGAAATTATTACTCAAATACCTCAAACAATACCGCTGGCGCGTCATCGCAGCACTCGGTTTAGCCGCGACGAATCAGATTTTCTCGTTGATGGATCCCTACATCTTTCGGAAAATCATCGATGATGTCGCTGCCGTTTACCGTGCCGAGACACATACCATGTCGCAATTCATCGATGCAATTTGGCCTTTAGCCTTAGCATCCGTGGGGGTCGCATTCGTGAGTCGGGTAGCCAAAAACTTCCAAGACTACATGATTAATACGGTGACTCAAAAAGTGGGGGCCAACCTATATTCGGATGGCATTCGCCATTCCTTGGAATTGCCTTATGAGACCTTCGAGGATCAACGTTCGGGAGAGACTTTGGGGAAACTTCAAAAAGTTCGGACCGATGTAGAGAAGTTGATTACCCTCGGGATCAACATTCTTTTCCAGTCCGTCATTGCCTTAGTATTTATCTCCGTCTATGCCTTTTCGGTGCATTGGATGGTCATGCCTCTGTTCTTAATCACGGGTCCTTTGATTGCTTGGGTTTCGTCCGTATTGAGTAAAAAGATTAAGGTCATTCAGATTGAGATTGTGAAAGAGTCGACCGGCTTAGCGGGGTCGACCACCGAATCACTTCGTAACATCGAATTGGTGAAATCCTTGGGTTTAGCCGAGCAGGAGATTGCTCACTTGAATGCAACGACCGAGAAAATCTTAAAATTAGAATTAAAGAAAGTGCGTTATGTACGTTCCATGGCCTTTGTTCAAGGAACCTGCGTGAACCTATTGCGCATGTTGATGGTGGTCGTTTTGATCTATTTGATCTACAAAGGCCAAATCACCATCGGTCAATTCTATTCCTTGAACATCTATTCTTTCTTCCTCTTTAATCCCCTACAGGAAATAGGAAATGTGGTCAATACCTTCCGTGAGGCGGAGGTGTCCCTTCAAAACTTCGAACAAATTTTGGCAATTCCAGGCGAGAAGAAACCAGATAATCCCAAGGCGATTTCACACATCGAGAAATTGACCTTTGATCATGTTTCTTTTCAGCATCAGTCGGCGACGCAAGAAGCGCTTTCCGACATATCTTTCCAGGTCAAAGGGGGTGAAACCATCGCTTTTGTGGGACCCTCGGGGGCAGGTAAGTCGACCTTGGTGAAACTGTTGGTGGGTCTTTACCGACCGAAGAAAGGACAAGTCTTCTACAATGGTGAGTCGGGAGATGCGATCGATTTCGACCAATTGCGTAAGAAAATCGGCTTTGTGACGCAGGATACGCAATTGTTTTCGGGATCGATTCGGGAGAATTTATTGTTCGTTAATCCGAATGCGACCGATGCGCAATGCTTGGAAGTGTTGGAGAAAGCAGCATGTCAGAGTTTGTTGGCGCGGGCCGACAAAGGCTTAGATTCACTCATCGGAGAAGGTGGTGTTAAAGTGTCTGGCGGAGAGAAGCAGCGTTTAAGTATCGCGCGCGCCCTGTTGCGTGATCCAAACTTGCTCGTATTTGATGAGGCAACATCGGCGCTGGATTCCTTGACAGAAGAAGAGATTTCGGAAACGATACGTGCAGTATCTCAAGCTTCCGAACACTTGACGATCTTGATTGCTCACCGTTTGTCGACGATCATGCATGCCACTCGCATCTATGTATTGGAGAAGGGGAAGGTGGTCGAATCGGGGAATCACGATAGTTTGTTGGCCGATAAGGGATTGTATTACGCCATGTGGCGCCAACAAGTAGGGGAAAACAAATAATTTATTTTGTATTTCCTTGATTGGCCAATGATTGTTTGGCAAAACATTGGCTTGAACAAATTGGATTATGTATATTTGTTGTTTGTAAAAATTTAGATTATGTCATTGAACAAATTCTCGAGAACATTAACTCAAGAGGTAACTAATCCTGCGGCGAAAGCCATGCTTTATGGCATTGGTTTGACTCCGGAAGATATGGATAAGGCTCAAATCGGTATTGCAAGTACGGGTTATGAGGGGAATCCTTGTAACATGCACCTGAATGGTTTATCGGTACATGTGAAAAAGGGTATCCAAGAAAATGGCATGGTGGGATTGATTTTCCACACCATTGGTGTATCCGATGGGATGACGAATGGCAACGACGGGATGAGTTATTCCCTTCCTTCGCGTGATATTATTGCTGATTCGATTGAAAATGTGGTGGGAGCTCAGTGGTATGACGGTGTTATTGCGGTTGTTGGATGTGATAAAAACATGCCAGGGGCGATGATGGCATTGGCACGTTTGAATCGTCCGGGGATGTTGGTCTATGGTGGAACGATTCGTTCGGGTTCATACAAAGGAGAGAAATTAGATATTGTTTCGGCTTTTGAGGCCTTAGGAAAGAAATACGCGGGAAGTATTTCCGACGAGGATTATGAGGGTGTTATTCGGAATTCAATTCCGGGTCCAGGAGCTTGTGGAGGTATGTATACGGCGAATACGATGGCATCTTCGATGGAGGCTATGGGTTTGGTTTTGCCAAATTCATCATCTTACCCAGCGACGCATGAAGGGAAGAAAGAGGAGTGTTTGGCAATCGGTGCCGCGATGAAAGTGTTATTAGAAAAGAATATTTGCCCACGTGATATCATGACGCGTCATGCATTCGAAAATGCGATGACGGTGGTGATGGCCTTGGGAGGAAGTACGAATGCGGTATTGCATTATTTAGCCATTGCTCATTCGGCGGGTGTATCATTTACCCTGAAGGATATTCAAGCTATTTCAGATCGTACGCCATTGATTGCGGATTTGAAACCATCGGGTAAGTACTACATGGAAGACGTTTTGGCAATCGGAGGAATGCCAGCGATCTTAAAGTATTTATTAAAAGAAGGCTATTTACACGGCGAGTGTTTGACAGTTACGGGTAAGACGATGGCGGAGAATTTGGCGGATGCGCCGGATTTGGATTTTGATGCACAGAAAATCATTTTCCCGATCTCGAAGCCCTTGAAAGCGACGGGTCACTTACAAGTTTTGTATGGTAATTTAGCGACAGAAGGAGCTATTGCTAAGATTACGGGTAAAGAAGGTGAGCGTTTTGAAGGAGTGGCCAAAGTTTGTGAGCGGGAGGAAGAGGTGATGGAATTTTTGTCAAAAGGAGAGATTAAGGCAGGCCATGTGGTCGTGATTCGTAACGAAGGACCGAAAGGTGGTCCGGGAATGCCGGAGATGTTAAAGCCTACTTCCGCATTGATGGGAGCTGGATTAGGTAATTCGGTGGCGATGATCACGGATGGTCGTTTTTCAGGTGGAACACACGGTTTTGTGGTGGGCCACGTGACACCGGAGGCGCAAGAAGGTGGAAACATCGGATTGGTGAAGGATGGAGATAAGATTACGATTGATGCGGTGGATAATAAGATTATCTTGCATGTATCGGATGAAGAATTAGCGGAACGCCGTAAGGCTTGGAAGCCTCGCGTTTCTCCGCACACCTCAGGTGTTTTACGTAAATACATTAAAAATGTTGCGTCAGCCAGCCAAGGTTGTGTGACCGACTTATAATAATTGCAAATTCAATTTTTTTCTAAGGCTGGAAGACTTAAATTAGACTTCGCTTTAGATAGGAGACAAAATAGTAAATAAACCATGGGACAGACCCAAACCCAAGCCGCTGAATCTGAACAGCCCGTAAAGACGAAATTCTTAACGGGTGCCCAAGCGATTATGCAATCCTTGGTGGAGCAAGGGGTGACGACTATTTTTGGATATCCGGGTGGTGCCATCATGCCTACCTATGATGCGCTTTTCGATTATCAAGATCGTTTGAAGCATATTCTTGTTCGTCATGAGCAGGGAGCTGGCCATGCCGCGCAGGGATATGCGCGCATGCTCAACAAAGCTGGGGTTTGTATGGTGACTTCAGGACCTGGGGCGACCAACTTGATCACACCGATCGCCGATGCGATGTTGGACTCAACACCTTTGGTATGCATCGTCGGTCAAGTAAAAGGAAATTTATTAGGAACAGATGCCTTTCAAGAATGTGATTTGATCGGAATCTCCATGCCGGTAACCAAATGGAATTACCAGGTGATGGATGCCAATGAAATTCCCGAAATCATTGCAAAAGCATTTTACATTGCCGAGACGGGAAGACCCGGTCCGGTATTGATCGATATTACGCGTACGGCACAGTCGGACACGATGACAATCCCATTTGAATACAAACCTTGTACATCGATTATCTCGTACAAGCCACGGATTGAGCCGAAGGCTGATCATGTAGCAGCAGCGGCTAAATTGATCAATGAGGCGAAGAAACCCTACATTTTGGCGGGCCATGGAATTTTAATTTCCGGCGCGGAGAAAGAATTAAATGAGTTGGTCGACAAAGCCGGTATTCCCGTAGCAACGACCTTATTGGGTATGTCATCCATGGATGCTGATCACCCGATGTATGTGGGTTGGCCGGGAATGCATGGTAATTATGGAGCCAACGTCCTGACAAATTCATGTGATGTATTGATCGCCATCGGAATGCGTTTCGATGATCGGATCACGGGCGATTTATCTACCTACGCGAAACAAGCCAAAGTCGTTCACATTGAAATCGATCCGGCTGAGGTAGATAAAAACGTAAAAGCGGATGCTCCAGTCGTGGGGGATGCGAAGGCGGCCTTGAAGGCTTTATTGCCTTTGATTAAGCCAGCGAAACACGATGAGTGGCGCGCGGAATTTGATAAATTTGATAAAGAAGAATACGAGAAAATCACCTTGAAAGATGTTTTCCATGATGGGAATCAGATTAAAATGGGGGAGGCTATCGCGATGATGTCCGACAAGACAAAAGGCGAGGCAGTGGTGGTAACCGATGTGGGTCAGCACCAGATGGTGACCAATCGCTACTACCGATTCAAGAAAAAGAATTCAATCGTTACCTCAGGAGGTGCGGGTACGATGGGCTTTGCGCTTCCGGCCGCATTTGGTGCGAAAGTAGCTGTTCCTGAGCGAGAGGTCGTAGCGGTGATTGGTGATGGAGGTTTCCAAATGACTTTGCAGGAATTAGGAACGATTGCCCAAAGCAAGTTGCCTGTCAAGATTATCATTTTGAACAATAACTTCTTAGGAATGGTTCGCCAGTGGCAAGAGCTTTTCCATGAGCGTCGCTATTCATTTGTAGAATTAGAAAACCCCGATTTTATTACGATTGCGAAAGGCTTTGGAATTCCAGGCCATACGGTGACTGATCGCAGTTTATTAAGTGAGTCCTTGGATACTTTATTGAATTCTGAGACTCCCTACTTATTGGAAATTGTTTGTGAAAAAGAAGGGAATGTATTCCCAATGGTGCCCGCGGGCAGTACAGTAACCAATGTAAGGCTCGAGTAAAACTATGTTGACAAATTATACCCTTTCCGTATTTACCACCAACACGGTCGGTTTATTAAATCGAATCACGATCATCTTCACGCGTCGTCGCTTGAACATTGAGAGTTTAACGGTTTCTGAAACAGAGCGTCGTGGCGTTTCGCGCTTTACGATTGTCATTCGCAGTGAGAACCGCGATGTGGTTGAAAAGCTTGTACGGCAAATCCGTAAGGTAACGGATGTATTAGCGGTTTATGGTTATTTAGATGATGAAATTATCTTCAACGAGGTAGCCTTGTTTAAGTTGGCAACACCCTTAGGCGGCGAGCCGATCGATGTGAAGACGATCAATTTGGATTGGAATGCCAAGGTGGTTCATTGGGGATTGGAATATGTGGTGGTGGAGAAGAACGGAACCGAGGATGAATTAACAGAATTTTATACCTACTTGAAGAAGTGGGAAATTTTAGAGTACATCAAATCAGGACGTATTGCCGTAGGTAAGACGGAAAAAGGTTTGGTTGAATTTCTTCCCGAAGGTAATTGGGAAATCGTATAATCGTTAAGCAAATAAATTAATTAAACAACAACAAAACATGGCACAGATTAATTTCGGAGGAGTTGTAGAAGAGGTAGTAACAAGAGAAGAGTTCCCATTAGAGAAAGCTAGACAGGTATTAGCTGATCAAACTATCGCGGTAATCGGTTACGGCGTGCAAGGTCCAGGACAAGCATTGAACATGAAAGACAATGGTCTGAATGTGATTGTGGGTCAACGTAAAGGTAAAACGTATGATAAAGCCGTTGCAGACGGTTGGGTTCCAGGTGTTACTTTATTCGAAATCGAAGAGGCTTTAGAAAAAGGTACAATCATTTGTTATTTATTGTCTGATGCAGCTCAAATTGAATTGTGGCCAACAGTAAAGAAATATTTGACGCCAGGTAAATCCTTGTATTTCTCACACGGATTTGGAATTACTTACAAGGAGAAAACAGGTATCATTCCTCCAGCGGATGTAGATGTATTCTTAGCTGCTCCAAAAGGTTCAGGTACTTCATTGCGTCGTTTGTTCGTAGCAGGAAAAGGTTTGAATTCATCTTTTGCGGTTTACCAAGATGCAACGGGAAAAGCGCGTGAGAAATGTATCGCGATGGCGATCGGTGTAGGTTCGGGATATTTATTTGAAACCGATTTCTACAAGGAAGTAACGTCTGACTTAACAGGTGAGCGTGGAACTTTGATGGGTGCGATCCAAGGTATTTTCGCTGCTCAATATGAAGTATTGCGCGAGAATGGTCACTCACCATCGGAGGCATTCAATGAGACGGTAGAGGAATTGACTCAATCATTGATGCCATTGGTAGCTGAGAATGGAATGGATTGGATGTATGCCAACTGCTCTACGACGGCACAACGTGGTGCTTTGGATTGGTGGAAGCCTTTCCGTGATGCATCGAAGCCTGTATTCGAGAAATTATATAACTCAGTGAAGACACAAGCAGAGGCTGCACGTTCCATTGATTTGAACTCACAGCCGGATTACCGTGTGAAGTTAGAAGCTGAATTACAAGAATTACGTGATTCAGAAATGTGGAGAGCAGGTGCTGCCGTACGTAGCTTGCGTCCAGAGAATAACTAATTCAATTTAGTCTATTATTGAAGTCGCCCGGGATAGTCCTGGGCGACTTTTTTATTGTTCGGCCATGCCTTTTTTGTACATTTGCAGGGCATGGAATTCAACAAATTAAAAGACGTTCCAAGCCTTCATCAAATCAAACAAGCAGCACAGCAAATCGAGGACCTCGTCTTGAAGTCCCCGCTGGAGTATGCACCCCGATTATCTGAAAGCTTTGGCGCGAACATATATTTAAAGCGGGAAGATCTCCAAGGAGTTCGTTCCTATAAAATCCGTGGGGCGTATCATAAAATCATGAATATTCCCGAGGATTTGCGTGCTCAGGGTGTGGTTGCCGCCTCTGCGGGAAACCATGCGCAAGGCGTAGCGCTTTCTTGCGCCAAATTAGATATCCAGGCCTACATCTTTATGCCGAAAACGACTCCCCTTCAAAAAGTGGAGGCCGTTCGTTTCCACGGCAAAGAGAAAGTTCGCATCAAACTTGTGGGCAATACCTTCGACGAGGCATATAAGGCTGCTCAGGTCTTTTGCCAAGAAACAAAGGCAATCTTTATTCCGCCCTTTGATGATTATGATATTATTGCTGGACAAGCGACCGTCACTTTAGAGATTCTGGATCAATTAGCTCTTCCAGCAGATTACCTATTCTTGGCCATTGGTGGCGGCGGTTTAGCTGCTGGCGCGTCATTGGTTTTAAAGGAATTGTCCCCCACTACAAAATTGATTGGAGTTGAACCTGAATTGGCACCATCGATGTCGGCAAGTTTAGCTGCCCATGAAGTGATTACTTTGTCTGAAATTGATTCTTTTGTTGACGGGGCCTCCGTTAAACGAGTCGGTTCGAAGAATTTCGCTATTTGTGAAGCTGAGCTGAACCGGATGGTTTTAGTCAACAAGAAAGTGCTATGTCAAACCATGTTAGATCTCTACGAATTCTATGGCATGATTGTGGAACCCGCGGGCGCCTTGTCCGTGGCTGCCTTAGAACAAATGCGCACGGAAATCAAGGGAAAGACGGTCGTTTGTATTATATCGGGTGGTAATTTTGATACCAAGCGATTTCCAGAAATAAAGTTGATCGCACAGAATTAGGGTCAAAAATTTGATTTTCAACGAGGACACCCTAGCTTTGTTGCTTTAACTGGCAGGCATGATAAAAATCTGGAAATCCATTCTCTACGTCTTGTATTTGACATTTTTTATTGTCATTGCCTTGGAGATTATTTTACAGATTTACAATCCAATTCCCTTTCGGATTAAGGGGGATAAAATCAGTTTACCGATCAATCAATCGTATAGCTTCGTCAATCAATATCCTTGCTTCGATTCGCTCATTATACACAAGAAGAATTCTTTAGGATTTCGGGGGGAGGAAATGCCTAAAGAGGCCGGTTACACTAAAATTATTACGGTTGGGGGAAGCACAACGGAATGTTTCTTTATTTCGGATGATAAAGCATGGCCGCAAGTAATGCAAACGGAACTGCGTAAAGATCGTCCCAAGACTTGGGTCAATAATGCGGGTTTGAATGGGCATTCCAGTTTTGGGCACCTTTTGCTCTTGAAGGATGTCGTGCTGAAACAGAAGCCGGATTATGTGTATTTTTTGGTGGGGGTGAATGATATGGACCGACAAGATTTAAACCAATTTGATAACCGCATGGTCTTAGGGAAATCGGTTCAAATGGAACAAAATGGTTGGTTGAAGAATGCTTTTCTGACCCTAACCAATCACTCGGAAGTAGCCAATTTGGTGTACAATCTCTCGAAGGCGATGAAGGCGCGCAATCAGGCTATTTTTGTCGATAAAATTGTTGCCCTAAACCCCAAAGATACGCTTGGAATTTCGACTGAAAAGCAGAACGAAATTCTAGCTAAACAACAATCGCTTTTACCTGCTTACCGGGATCGTTTAATGAAATTGATTCAAGCTTGTCGGGCCCAAGGGGTCAAGCCTGTCATGATTACGCAACCCTTATTGATGGGTAAAGGAATTGATCCGGTCACAGGAACGGATTTAGCGAAAGTAAAAGTTTCGGACGGGGTCAATGGTGCCTTGTATTGGGCGAAGTTGGAGTTGTACAATGATGTGATGCGCCAACTTTGTCAAGATGAGAAAGTTGAATTGATTGATTTGGCTGCCTTACTGCCGAAGACTTCCGAATATTTTTACGATCCGATGCATTTTACGAATGCAGGTTCCATACGAGTGGGCCAAATTTTGGCGGAAT